>CAYYNF010000173.1:0-5242 GCA_964472695.1 uncultured Flavobacteriaceae bacterium | reverse complement strand
AAGCTATAATAATATACATAATTTGAACACCTGCACACGCTTTCTAAATATCGATTTCGTAGTACTATTACAAGACCTTACTTAATAAAAAAGGAATTTCACCTAACAAAAATACAATCTTACTGAAAACAATAGGGTGTCACACTGAATAAAAAGACCTTTTCATTGAAAATAAAAACACAATGCATTCATAATAAAAACATTAGAATTAAATTTACAAAAAAAACATGAATCCAAATTTAATCAGTAACAAGGAGCTATTTAATAAAATTACTAGTGAGTACCCCCAAAAATTAATTGATACTTTTAAAGATATAGCAGATATCGACGAACTTGAGGGTAACAACAGTATACCTGAGGACATAGAGGTACTAGAGATCATCATTAGAAACTCTCTATGGCAACTCATTAGCGATTTAGAAGAACAAGAAGCTATCTCATTCGCTCATGATAACGAGAGGGAACTATTTTGTACAGAACTACGAAAAGAGTTTATTGGAAAAATAAACCACGAACTGAATACTAAGGAAACATCCGAAAATAAAAAAACTACATCCAGTCCTGAAAAGATTACACAATTTTTCACAGAATCCATACGGAATACAAACTCAAAACTAGAAGGTTCTTTTAGTTTCTTGTCCACAAGAGTAGCTTCGGGGAATACACTAACTGATCGTATTGAAAGAAAAAATCTACTAGTAAAAAAGCTAGAAAAATTAGAACAATACGAAACATCTTATAGTCGACTGACTACAAATTATAAGAATTACCAAATAAAAAAAAGAAAACTAGCTGAGAAAAAGGCAAGGCTCGTTAGTCGAACTAGAACAAAATCCGAAGATATCGAAGATATCGCTAATTATAGAGAAAAGAGGACTATCTGTGAAAAGGAAATGGCAACATACAGAGCTAAAGTTTCAAAAATCAAACAAGATATTAAAGATATCCTAACAAAAATTAACTGTAGTATCGATGAATACAGAAGTGGTAAACTATCGAGAAGGTCACCCGAATCTATTAATAACCTTGTTGATCGTATAAGCTCTGAACATCGTGAAATCCAAGAAACTGTTGAAAGATATTATAGTTCTAGTTACTCAAGAGAAGAGGTGATGAAGGTTATGAGGAAGATAGATTCCGAAGTACAAAATAACCTTACTAAAATTAAAGATATTGCTAAAGGACTTCCTACTGAAGCACCTAGAATATATGAAAATACCGATGGAAAAAGAACACTTCCTGTAGCTATAAAAGAAGGCTTTGATGCTATTAGAGAACTAGAAGTAGAACTAAAAGTATCCCGTAAGAAAATCGATAAACTTGAATCTGATATTAGAGGTCTTACAAGTAGTATTGCTACACATAAAGACTACTTAAGACGTGGAACGATAAAAATTGAGTCACTTGAAAGTAAAATTAGATTCATTGAACAGGAACTATCACAAACTAGAAAAGATATAGCAACCATACAAAGAACACAAATAGCAGTCACACAAAGTCCAAGAGTAAGCAGTGATAATGTTCACAAACAACTTAATGAATTATATAAAGAGTTAGATACAGAACTCCCAACTGCTAAAAGAGAAGACTACTATATTACAACACAAGACCTCATTAACTGTATAATTGAAGAGGATGGTAACATAATAAATATACCTGATAGTGAAGTAGATATTATAGATGAAAATATACCGCAGATCAATATTATAAAACTAAACACCCTTGAAAGAAATTTAGGGATAAATTCTAGTGATCCAATAAGATATACCCGTGAGCACAAAATCGAAAACAAAACTAAAGAAGAAGTTTTCAGGTTACTTGAACAAAGTGCTTATAGTTACTTCAGATTTAAAAAATCTATAAACTCAACAATTAAATCTATTCGTGAAAATGCTAACAAAATAAACGAAAATAATATCATTGTTAATCGGTTAGTAAAAGAATTAAAGGAAAATACTAATCTCAACAAAGCCAAGATCACCGAATATTTAACCAAAATTAAAGGACTAGAACATACTTCACAAATATGTAGAAGAAATATGCACTCTTCAATAAATGAATACAAAAAACTATATTCCAATATCTTACCTGTAAAATCAGAACTATCTGCCATAAGAAAATACCTCCTCACCAAAAAAGGAATACGTGAAAAACACGTACAGAAACATATGCTCGATCTACAACAAAATATGACAAGTAGTGCTATTCATTCTATAAGTAGACCTACAACATATAGTAGTATACCAAGAACTACCAACAGAAAAATATAATTCATAAAAAAGAGATATTTTATAAGATCTAACGTATAGCTCGATTTTTAATCTGTTGATAAAAAATCTAATCCTAATTGAAAATTATTATGACGTATATAAGTCATTTCTTCCTTCTACAAGAAAAAATAATTCAATTGGTATAATTAAAAGGAAAATACCCTCTAACATATTACATCAAAACACTAGAAAACATGTCTAAAAATATAAATAGTGCAATAAACGAAAGTTTGAGAAATAACCTCAGAGCCTGTATAAGACTAGAGACCAACACTACTGTGGATCAAGAAACGGGTAAAACTTCAGAGTCTGTTCGCTTCTATCTAGCTAAGGAAGAGCTACGAAAAATAAACGAGAGTATCACAAGGGTTAAGATTCTATATTCCCTAAGACAAAAACTAAATATATGGGGAATACCTTCCGATCAAGCAGAAAAAGCAATAGAGCAAATTACTAATAAAGCTACAGCATATTTTATAGAAGCATTTGAAAAAGAAATAAATTCAGGTCGTTATAATGAAAAAGAATATGAACAAGATGATTGGGAGAATGTTTTCAAAAACATCACTAATAATCTTGATAACGACTATTTAGAAACACTCATAAACAATGCCCTTACCCCTCTATTAAATGAATGTGTTACTATTGATCTTGATGAGGAATCTTTAAAAGATGAAAACCTAACAAAACTACCTGAAGAAACCAGTACTAAAATGCTACTAGCAGAAAGACAAGATTTACTTCGACTAAAGGAGATGATTTCAAAAAAAAATAGCTCAGAAAAGGATCTATATATATTACAATCACTTCAATGGGAAAGTATTTCTCGCCATGATTTGTGTCATCTTGAGATTAGGAAATCACAATTAAATATATGGAAATGCCGAGAAGAAATAGCCAATAGTCAAGAAACTTTAGTACGATTAAACGATAAACATAAAGAATTAGAAAACTATAAAGACACTATTGAAGAAGAAGTAAGTACACATGACAAAAGACTAACTGACCTTCTAGCTGAGGCTCAAAAAGGCACTAGCATACCTTATGCATTTTACAGCATACTAAATCTTAATAAAGAAATTACATCTAGCCTAAGAAATATCAATAAATACGATAAAATTAGGGATGCAATAAAATATAGTAGGCAGAATCAACTAGAAGGAAATATTCATGAAATCCAGAATGAAATTACTAGAGTTATTCATAAATATAAAGAATATTCTATGTCTGAAAAAGAAAAAGAACTATTCAATGAAATTTTGGAAACACAAGAAAAACTGATCAAGTCACAAAGAAAACTATTACAAGCTAAAACTCAACTAGAAAAAAATCAATTAGCAATAACTGAAGAAAAAGCAACAATAACTAGTAAGGAAAAAGAAATAATAAAGCATAAAGATGAATTATCTAACAGAAGGCAACACGAGGATTCCTACCTAACAGAAGTATATGAAGAGTATAACGAGAAATTAAAGAAAATTCAAGAAGACTTAACGATCGATAGAACAAGAGCTATATACGTACAAAACAGACTTCACGATATAGAAGAAAAGCTAAACGAACGATCTTTAGGTTTGAGCATACCTGAAGAGGCTGCAGAAGAATACCATTTAGGTAATGAAACAGCATATGACTCATCATCGATACTGGATAAATTATTAAAAGACACTCTGGCAGAAAGTACGTTAGATGAAGAAAACTCTAGAGAAAGAAAACCTATAGGGAAAGTGATATCATCAATAGGTAAAAAAATACGCTTTAGAAAAACAATTGATGAGGTTACAAAACTAAAAACGTACGCTGATGAACTAAGACCATTTGTAAGTTCATGTGAAGAGATCCGAAATGAGTTTCTAGCTATAAAGATAGAAAAACAAGCTACACTTGAAGAACTTCGAGAATTAATTACAATGATGCGTAATGATAAGAACATTGCAACGACATATCAAGAATACGAAACACAAATTAACGCTTGTAGAAAAAAACTAGAAAGACAAAATGTAACGCTTAAAAAGCTATACCTAGAGTACAATACTATGGTAGAGAATTCTAAGAATGTTTGTAAGAAACTAAAAAGACTTATAAACGATATAGCAGACAAAACGGGAATCCTAAAAGATACTATTAGTGACACTATTACTCAGTATATGGATGTAGAAGAAAACACCCTAGAGTTTACAATGAATAATGAGCAAGGCTTAACGTTAAGCCCAATATCTGATAGTAAACAAAGTCAATCAGCACCTGCTACAGAACCTGAATATGCACTAACGGGAGGTGGTAATGGTGGTGATATTCCGATGGTTTATGCCGTAGCAACAACTACTCCAATAGAAACCATTAGTATTCAAAGTACAATAATCCCTTCTATTTATGAGGAGAATTATACAACAAGTATATCTGCTATACCATCAGCTCCAGAGCAAGACCAACTAGAACATAGTACAAATGCTAGCACCACTGTTTCAGGAGCTGAATTAGACAGACATAGATACCCTCTTGTTAATAGAAATACTAGAGACAATAATAATGTAGGAGCATCGACCAGTGAAAGAAATACTAGATTAAGAAGAAATTACCCACAATAGACAATTGATTGAGTATGTTCAATTAATATTATCTTTTTCTTCTGTAACAAAATATTTGTATTCGCTTACAGTACAGACAAAAATAAAAGAGCTACCTATATTAGGTAGCTCTTTTATTTTTGTAAGATAATTCAGTTTCTTTTAGAAATCCCAGCTCTTATATCCTGATGCATATACGTCATAAATATAATCACCTTCAACTAATAATATAAAAGCTAAATAAGATACTAAGAAAACTCCTGTCCAAACTACAGATCTCCTTAGAAGCTTAGACTCCCCTTCCATGTGCATAAATGCCCATGTAATTAAATAAGCTTTATAAAGTGTTAGTATAATGAAAATCCAGTTTAAGATTTTCATTCCTAAGATAAGACTATTTAATGA
>CAYYNF010000172.1:0-5280 GCA_964472695.1 uncultured Flavobacteriaceae bacterium | reverse complement strand
ACATAAAGTACTTCTCCATTCCCTTCTGCATTTACTAATACACGTGAATCTGAAGCTACTTGACGCTCTAAACCTGTTCCTACAATAGGTGCATCTACTCTTAATAATGGAACTGCCTGACGCATCATATTTGATCCCATTAACGCACGGTTTGCATCATCATGCTCTAAGAATGGAATTAAAGAAGCCGATATAGATGAAATCTGATTTGGAGCAACATCTGTATAATTGATGTTTTTTGGATCTTCAGCTGGGAAATCCGCTTCTTCACGAGCAATAACTTTATCAATAGTAATTTGCCCATTATCATCTAAAGGAATATTTGCTTGAGCAATTTTCTTTCCTTCTTCCTCTTCTGCACTTAAATAAACAGGAGTACTTACAATATCAACAACACCATCAGAAACCTTACGATAAGGAGTTTCTATGAACCCCATAGTGTTTACTTTAGCATATACTGCTAAAGATGAGATTAAACCAATATTAGGGCCTTCAGGAGTCTCAATAGGACATAATCTACCATAATGAGTATAATGAACATCACGAACCTCAAAACCAGCTCTTTCTCTTGAAAGACCACCAGGACCAAGAGCGGATAATCTTCTTTTATGAGTAATCTCAGCTAACGGATTGGTTTGATCCATAAACTGAGATAACTGATTCGTACCAAAGAAAGAATTAATTACAGAAGAAAGTGTTTTGGCATTAATAAGATCAATAGGAGTAAATACCTCGTTATCCCTTACATTCATTCTTTCACGAATAGTTCTTGCCATTCTTGAAAGACCAACACCAAACTGCTGCGATAATTGCTCACCAACAGTACGTACACGACGATTAGAAAGGTGATCAATATCATCAATCTCAGCCTTTGAATTAATTAGCTCAATGAGATACTTAACAATAGTGATGATATCTAATTTAGAAAGCACTTGCTTATCCATTTCGATATCTAGATTTAACTTCTTATTCATTCGGTAACGACCTACTTCACCTAAGTTATATCTTTGGTCAGAAAAGAAGAGTTTATCAATAATACCTCTTGCAGTTTCTTCATCAGGCGGTTCTGCGTTACGAAGTTGTCTATATATGTGTTCAACAGCTTCTTTTTCAGAATTTGTTGGATCTTTTTGAAGGGTGTTGTATATAATTGCAAAATCCCCTCTTTCATTTCCTTCTTTATGAAGTAGAATAGATTTTACACCACTTTCTAGAATTTCTTCGATATGCTCTTTTTCAAGAGTAATATCTCTATCAATAACAATTTCATTTCTTTCAATAGATACTACTTCTCCAGTATCTTCATCAACAAAATCTTCATGCCAAGTATTAAGTACTCTCGCTGCTAATTGACGACCTAAAACTTTTTTAATAGATGATTTAGAAACTTTAACCTCTTCTGCGAGATCAAAGATTTCTAGTATATCTTTATCTCTTTCAAAACCAATAGCTCTAAAAAGAGTAGTTACTGGTAATTTCTTTTTACGATCTATATAAGCGTACATTACGCTATTGATATCCGTAGCAAATTCAATCCATGATCCCTTGAAAGGAATTACTCGAGCAGAATATAATTTAGACCCATTAGCATGAAAAGACTGTCCAAAAAATACTCCTGGAGAACGGTGTAACTGAGAAACTACTACACGCTCTGCTCCGTTAATACAAAAAGTACCACTTGGAGTCATGTAAGGAATCGTACCTAAATAAACATCTTGTACGATTGTCTCAAAATCCTCATGTTCAGGATCCGTACAAAAAAGCTTCAATCGTGCTTTTAAAGGAACACTATAAGTAAGACCTCTTTCGATACACTCCTGTAAATCATAACGAGGAGGATCAACAAAATAATCTAAAAACTCAAGAACGAATTGATTACGAGTATCTGTAATTGGAAAATTTTCCATAAAGGTACTATACAGACCTTCGTTACCTCTTTCATCAGATTTGGTCTCTAATTGGAAAAAATCCTTAAAGGATTTAATTTGAATATCCAATAAATCTGGATAACCTGGTAAATTTTTAACAGAAGAAAAACTTATTCTTTCAGTATGAGATGTCGACATTAATACTATAGAATTAAATTACCAAATGTGCAATGCTTTGATATAAGTGTTCTGTACACAAACACCTACTAAACACTACAAAAAACAAAAAAATGAATTTACTAATTATATAAATTAGTATAAACACAAAAAAGGTTTAGATCTAAAGTATAAACCTTAGATCTAAACCTTTAAGGATTCAGTATGCTTACTTAAGCTCTACCTCAGCACCAGCCTCTTCTAATTGAGATTTTAATGCTTCAGCCTCATCTTTAGATACAGCTTCTTTGATATTACTTGGTACATCATCAACTAAACCTTTAGCCTCTTTAAGACCAAGTCCTGTAAGTTCTTTTACTAACTTTACAACTGCTAATTTAGAACCACCAGCCGCTTTAAGAACAACATCAAACTCTGATTTCTCTTCAGCACCACCAGCAGCAGCACCACCACCAGCAGCAACAGCAACAGCAGCTGCAGCAGGCTCAATTCCGTACTCCTCTTTTAAGATATCAGCAAGCTCGTTAACTTCTTTTACGGTTAAGTTTACTAACTGCTCTGCAAAGTCTTTTAAATCTGCCATTTTTTTGTTTTTTTAAAAAATTAAATATGTAATAAATATGTGTTTCACAATTAAAAAACCGATTACTTTTCAGAAAGGGTTTTTAAGATACCTGCGATTTTTCCACCACTCGATTTAAGAGCAGAAACCACATTCTTAGCAGGCGATTGAAGAAGACCAATAACATCTCCAATCACTTCCTCCTTAGACTTAATATTTACAAGAGCTTCTAATGAATCGTCTCCTACAAAAACAGACTCTTCAACATAAGCACCTTTAAGTAAAGGTTTTTCAGATTTTTTTCTAAATTCCTTGATTACTTTAGCAGGTGCATTACCTACCTCAGAAAACATAATTGAAGTATTACCAACAAGGGTACTTGGAAGATCTCCAAAATCCTTATCAGAAGCCTCCATAGCCTTAGCAAGTAAGGTATTTTTAACTACTTTCAAAGATACATTAGACTTAAAACAAGCTCTACGTAAGTTAGAAGTAGCACCTGCGTTTAAACCAGAAATATCTGCTATATATAAATTGCTATTTTCAGCTAATTGAGCGGTTAAATCGCCAATTACAATTGATTTTTCTTCTCTTGTCATAATAAACTTCTTGCTTTAATTAGCCTACAAAAATTCCTTAGTATCGACCTCAATCCCAGGACTCATAGTACTTGAAAGAAAAATCGATTTGATATACACTCCTTTAGCTGCTTGAGGTTTTAGTTTAACTAAAGTCCCTAGCAACTCCTTGATATTATCTACTAAATTTGCAGCTTCAAAAGAAGACTTACCTACTGCAGCGTGTACAATACCTGTTTTATCTACTTTAAAATCAATTTTCCCTGCTTTAACTTCAGAAACTGCCTTACCTATTTCCATAGTTACTGTACCAGTTTTTGGATTAGGCATAAGCCCTCTAGGACCTAGAACTCTACCAAGAGGTCCTAATTTCCCCATAACTGAAGGCATAGTTACAATAATATCAACATCAGTCCAACCAGACTTAATTTTAGCTAAGTATTCGTCAAGACCTACATAATCAGCACCAGCATTTCTTGCTTCTTCTTCTTTATCAGGAGTAACAAGAGCAAGTACTTTAACATCTTTACCTGTACCATGCGGTAAACTTACCACACCTCTAACCATTTGATTAGCCTTACGAGGATCAACATTAAGCCTAACAGCTAGATCAACAGAAGCATCAAAATTAACTGTTGTAACCTCTTTTACAAGAGATGCAGCTTCAGTTAACGAATATGCTTTCTTTTCAACTTTAGAATGCGTTTCCTTTTGTTTTTTAGTCAATTTTCCCATCTCACTTACTAATTATCAAAAGGAGCATCTCCCTTTACGTTAATACCCATAGAACGAGCTGTACCTGCAATCATTTTCATTGCAGAAAACAGAGTAAAAGCATTTAAATCAGCCATCTTGTCTTCAGCAATTGCCTGAACTTGCTCCCAAGTTATAGAAGCAACTTTTTTTCTATTTGGCTCTCCAGAACCCTTCTTAACTTTTGAAGCTTCTAAAATCTGAACTGCTGCTGGAGGAGTCTTGATAATAAAATCAAAAGACTTATCCTTATAAACAGTAATCACAACAGGTAAAACTTTACCTGCTTTATCCTGAGTTCTTCCGTTAAATTGCTTACAGAACTCCATGATGTTAACACCTGCAGCACCAAGTGCCGGTCCTACCGGAGGTGAAGGATTCGCAGCCCCGCCCTTTACTTGCAACTTAACTACTTTACTTATTTCTTTTGCCATTACTAATTATATATTGCTAGCTTATTTCATTGCGGAAGCACCAAAAAAACAAGCAAATTAAATTTACACTTTTTCTACCTGCATATAACTAAGCTCTAGAGGGGTCTTTCTTCCAAAAATCTTCACCATCACCTCTAACTTACGTTTCTCCTCATAAACACGCTCAACAATACCATTAAAACCATTGAAAGGACCATCAATAACTTTTACAGTCTCTCCAACATTATAAGGTATAGCCACAGTATCTACAGAAACTGAAAGCTCGTCAACTTTACCTAACATTCTATTTACTTCGGATTTTCTAAGTGGTACAGGATCTCCACCTTTAACTTCCCCAAGAAAACCAATAACACCATTTATTGATCGAATAACATGGGGAACTTCACCAGAAAGATTTGCTTCAACCATGATATAACCTGGAAAATAAACACGCTCTTTACTGATTTTTTTACCATTTCTTACTTGTATCACTTTTTCCTTTGGAACAAGTACTTGTTCTACATAATCAGTAAGACCTTCTTGAGCAATTTCGCGCTCGATATAATCTTTAACTTTATTTTCTTGACCGCTTACCGCACGGACAACATACCATTTTTTTATATTTGAATCAGCCATGAACCAGAAACTTTACTAACTTATTAAATTAAAGTACTGCTGCACAACTCCTCCAAGTAAGGAGTCAATACCCCAAATAGCTAAAGAGAAAAGAATAGAAAAAACAACAACGACAATTGTTAATCTTTGTGCTTCTTTTGGAGTAACCCAAGTAATATTATACTTTAACTCCGAAAAGGAAGCCGTTAAATAGCTTATAACTGATGACATGTTGCTTAATTTTTATTGCACGGGTTGAGAGACTCGAACTCACGACACCTGGTTTTGGAGACCAGTGCTCTACCAACTGAGCT
>CAYYNF010000171.1:0-5315 GCA_964472695.1 uncultured Flavobacteriaceae bacterium | reverse complement strand
GCGTATCACCTAGTTTTCCGTAGAACTCAGGCATATTGATAGAGATACGCTCTCCGTACGGAGGGTTAAACACCATGTGCAATGGTTTATCTTGTTCAATATGTTTTTCGGTTTCAAAAAAGTCAGCTTGTTCTATTTTGATAAACTCATCTAAATTGGCATTTTTTACATTATCTATAGCCTTATGTACTGCCGAAGGAGCTTTATCGTAGCCTACGAAACTAACCGAAGTATCTTTGGCACGTTTCAGTACAGAGGCTTCAATTACTTCGTATAGATCCATATCCCAATCGAGCCATTTTTCAAAAGCAAACTCTTTTCGGTTGATGTTTGCAGGGATATTACAAGCAATCATAGCAGCTTCTATTAATAATGTTCCACTACCACACATAGGATCTAAAAAGTCGCATTGTCCTTTCCAGCCCGATTGTAATAATAGTCCTGCTGCGAGTACTTCATTAATAGGAGCAATGTTCGTTGCGGTACGGTACCCTCTATGGTGTAGCGATGCTCCAGAGCTATCTAGTGAAATCGTACAATGATCTCCTCCTATATGAACAAATACTGATAAGTCAGGGTGGTTTACGTCTATGTTTGGACGTTCTCCCGTACGTTCTCTAAACTGATCTACAATAGCATCCTTTACCTTTAAGGCTACAAACTTGGAGTGGTTAAAATTTTCGGATAACGCAGTAGCTGAAACGGATAGCGTGTCATTTTCGTTCATATATTCAGACCAATCAATACTCTTGGCTAAACGATATAATTGATCTTCGTTTATGACACGTTTATTTTTTATGGGTTTTAGGATTTTCAATGCTGTACGCAGACACAAGTTGGCTTTGTACATAAAGCCTGTATCTCCGAAAAAGCTTACCATACGATTACCGATACTTACTTTTTCGGCTCCTAGATTTCTTAACTCAGTAGCTAAAATTTCTTCAAAACCAAAGAAGGTTTTGGCGATCATTTTGAAGGATTGACTCACAATTTTATATTTAGATGACTGTTTTTTACTATTGCAAAAATAAACTAATTTTGTAGCCTATGCCAAACAACACAGAAAAGTGGTATGCTGATTGGTTTGATACCTCATATTATCATACCCTCTATAAGAACAGAAATGATAAGGAAGCACAGGCTTTCATGGATCGTATAACTCAGTATTTAAGTATTCAGTCTGATGAAACTATTCTAGACCTTGCGTGTGGTAAGGGGCGTTATAGTGTTTATCTTAATAAGTTAGGCTATCAGGTAACAGGAGTTGACTTATCTCAGAATAGTATTTCGTACGCCAAACAATTTCAGAATGAACGTTTGTCTTTTGGAGTACATGATATGACTCAGCCTTATAGCCAGTCTTTTGATTTTGTATTCAATATTTTTACGAGTTTTGGTTATTTCGAAGATGAACAGGACAACTATAATACAGTTAAAGCCATAAAATCTAATCTAAAACCAAATGGAATAGGGGTGATTGACTTTTTAAACGCTGATTTTATTATAGAAAACTTAGTACCACAAGAAACTAAAGAAGTAGACGGAATTGTTTTCAATATCAGGCGTTATGTAGAAAATGGTTTTATTATTAAGGAAATTTCGTTTACAGATCAGGGGCAGGATTACTTTTTTACAGAAAAGGTAAAAGCCTTAAAATTGGAAGATTTCCAAAAATATTTTGAGTCGTCAGGATTAACCTTGTTAGAGACTTTTGGAAATTATCAATTAGATAAGTATTTGCCTAATTCACCACGTCTTATACTAATATTCCAGTAGATGAATTACATATTTCCTTTTTTATCAGTATGTCTTGGTTTTTTGTTTGTTTATGTTGTAAAGCCTAGTAACCCTAAAGTTCTTAAGATTCTTTTGGCGTTTAGTGGTGGTTTTTTACTGGCAACTACTATATTTCATCTGATACCAGAGGTTTTTACAGTAGATGAGGTACATGTACACGAGCATACCAACCATCATAAAGATATAGGTATATTTGTAATGATCGGTATTTTGTTTCAGATATGCCTAGAGTATTTTTCGAAAGGAGCAGAACACGGACACATGCATGAGAATATTGATAGTCATCGTTTTCCAATGATGCTATTTGTAAGCCTATTTCTTCATGCTTTTCTAGAGGGATTTCCTATTCATCAGGCTCATCAGATGCTAACAGGAATCATTGTACATAAGCTACCTGTAGCGATGATTTTAAGTTTCTTTCTGATAAAGTCAAAACTAAAGAGGGCTTACGTTTTCTTGTTTATGTTCCTGTTTGCAATAGCAACACCTATGGGAACTTTATTGGCGGAACAATTTACTTTTGTAGGAGATTATTTTCGTAAGGTAATGGCTGTTGTTATAGGAGTATTTTTACATATTTCTACTACAATTTTGTTTGAAAGTAGTGCTGGTCACAAATATAATATCGCAAAGGTAACTGCTATTATTAGTGCTGTTACTATTGCTTATTTTGTTTAAAAAAATGTATAGTAAAGAAGAAGCAAAGAAAGTACGTCAAGAGTTTTGGACAACTTTTGGTAAAGAATACCCTCGTAAGTGGTTATTGTACAATACTAAAATTAAGGAAGTAGACCTAAAGTTTACGATTAATCGCAAATTCGCTCAGGTGTCTATTGACGTTGATAGCCCTGATGAGGTTATAAGGGAGTATTATTATGAGAAATTATGGAGTTTAGAGAAGATTCTTAAAACACAGTATATTCCCGATATTATCCTTGAACCTAATTATGAGTTAGAAGGAGGTAAATATGTAGGTCGTGTGTATATTCAGTTAGATAATGTGAATATGAACAGGCGTTCTGATTGGCCTAAGATTTGGGAGTTCTTTTATGAAAATATGAACGAACTAGAGTTATTTTTTTATGAATATGAAGATTTTATAAAGGGATAAACTTTACATTAGCATTTATGATTCATGCAAAAAATATACGAAAAACCTATGGAGACATTCAGGTTTTAAAAGGGATAGATCTCCATATTAAGTCAGGTGAAGTAGTTTCGATTGTGGGAGCATCTGGAGCTGGTAAAACCAGTTTATTACAGATATTAGGAACATTAGATAAAATGGATTCTAATGCGGATGCTTCTTTAAAAATTGATAGTATTGAAGTTCATAATCTCAATGATAATAAGCTTTCTGAATTTCGAAATCAATCACTGGGTTTTATCTTTCAGTTTCATCAACTTTTACCCGAATTTACAGCCTTAGAGAATGTCTGTATTCCTGCTTTTATTAAAAAAACTCCTAAAGCTATTGCTGAAAGGGATGCTAAAGAGTTATTAGATTTTTTAGGACTTTCACACCGCTATGATCACAAACCTAGTGAACTGTCAGGGGGAGAGCAACAGCGTGTGTCTGTGGCAAGGTCTTTAATTAATAAGCCTAAAGTTATTTTTGCAGATGAGCCTTCGGGTAATTTAGATAGTGCTTCTGCAAGTAGGTTACATGAGCTCTTTTTTAAACTTCGAGATGAGTTTGGGTATACTTTTGTTATTGTAACTCATAATACGGAGTTTGCAAATATGGCTGATCGAAAGTTAGAGATGAAGGATGGCCTGTTGTTGTAATTGACTTTATGAATACGCAATGAAAGATATAGAAGAGTTAAGAGTTTTCTTGGATCAGAAAGTTTTACAATATGAAACACCTGATTTCCTAGATACTGATCCTATCCAGATTCCTGCTTTGTTTACTAGAAAGCAAGATATTGAAATAGCAGGTTTTCTTGCAGCTACTATTGCATGGGGAAACCGAAAAAGTATTATCAAAAATGCACACCGACTTATTGAGATCATGGGGAATAATCCTCACGAATTTGTCTTAGGGTATGACGAGTCTCAAAGAGAAAAATTAGAAGGTTTTGTACATCGCACGTTTAATGCTATCGATTTGAATTTCTTTTTTATAAGCCTTAAACGTCTCTACACGGATTATACTTCTATGGAAGATTTTTTTGTGCAGTATAAAGACTATGATCGACTTAATGATGCTATACCGCATTTTAAATCTTATTTTTTTAATATTCCTCATCCCAGTCGTACACAAAAACACGTTAGTGACCCTTCTAAAAAATCAGCAGCCAAACGTATTAATATGTTTTTTAGGTGGATGGTTCGTTCTAGTCGTAATAGTGTGGATTTTGGTATTTGGAAGCAACTTTCACCTAGTCAATTATCATGTCCATTAGATGTGCATTCGGGAAATGTTGCTCGTAAGTTGGGTATACTCACACGAAAGCAAAATGATGCAAAGGCATTGTTAGAGCTAGATACATTTCTTAGAAAGTTAGATCCAGATGATCCTGTTAAGTACGATTTTGCTTTGTTTGGATTAGGTGTTTTTGAAAAGTTTTAATAACGATATTATATTTGGTCTGGTTTTTGGCTTGCTTAAAACATAAAAAAATACTTTTCTATTGAAGGCTTTAGTTACTTTGTGTGTTGTTGCTTGTTTTAGTGTTGGAACCTTTGCACAAATTCAAGATGATTTCCGTATAGACCTACCTAAGTTAAACCTTAATGGTTTACACTTACGTAAAAATCCTGTATCTGAAAAAAAAGAAAACTCCAAACAACTAGAGTTGAATACGCCTAGTGAGATTCATTTCTCAGCCACATTAAATCCAATGTCTCCTCAGGCAATACCTAATTTTAATATCCAATCTCGAATTGATGCCGTGAATTTCGGAACATTACGCCCTCTCGAAATGCAGTTTGGTAAGCCTAAAAATACGACTACATATACTTATAGCGAGCAACCTAATTACTTGAGAGAAGAGGGGGGTGATAGTCGCAAAGCATCTAAGAGAGATCAGCATTTCGGAGATATACGTACTAAAACTACTTTTCTAGTATTTAAGTTTCGTGATTTTGGTCGTGTGGATGGAGATGTGGTACGCTTACTAGTAAATGATAAAGTACTTATTCCTGAAGTAGTTTTAACAGGTGGTTTTAAAACTTTTAAGTTACCCGTAGCATTCAATGAAATTTACAGAATAGATTTTATGGCACTCAATATGGGGGCAGTAGGAGTGAACACCGCTCAACTGATTATTCTTGATGATAAATCTGATGTTCTATTGAACAATCAGTGGTGGTTATTCACTGGCTTCAAAGCGACAGTGGTTATTATTAATGAGCCATAGGATTAAAGTATATAAGTATAAAATATAGGCACTAAACTTCAAACTATATGAAGTTTAGTGCCTAGTGACACTATCCTAACAAGTGTGTAAGTTTAAAATAGGCATATTCAGAAAATAGAGCCTTCTAGTATCATAATTATAAAAAGGGATAAA
>CAYYNF010000170.1:0-5393 GCA_964472695.1 uncultured Flavobacteriaceae bacterium | reverse complement strand
TAATAAGTGTATCACTCAAATAATATTAATTCCATAAAAAATCGCTTAGATTTGAAATCATAAACGAGATCTATGATTACTTTTAGTAATTATATATAATTGTTGAGCTTTATTACTCCATTTTAGACATATTGTTCTGTTTTGACAGGGGGAATACTATAAAGAAGGATGAAACTAATTACCTATTTGAAAGAAATATAATAAATCAATTCGATGCATATAAAAGAACTTTATATAAATAATTTTAGAGGGTATAGAAACTTTAAAATTAAAACAAATAGAGATACAAATGTACTTACAGGAATTAATAACAGTGGAAAAACTACTATTCTGGAAGCAGTATCACTTTGGAATGAGATTTTTAATAACTTGATAGTCGTAGCACAAAAAGGACATACTGCAACTGGTATAAGGCAAGGAGATTATCGATTTGGTAAAAAGAATCAAAATTACTTTGATTACCGAGAAATAAATTCAGTTAGAAGTTTCGGCTATAAAGATGTTTTTTATAATTTAAATACTAGAGAGGTTATAACTATCCGAGTAAAAATTCATCTATCTGAAGATGATGATATCCAAATCGGCTTTATAATGAAAGAAGCAAATGGAAATAACTATAATGTTCATTTAGAAAATCATGATAGATTTGATTTCAGAAAATTCAATGATTCATTTAATAATTTGCCCAATAGTATAGCTTGCTTCTTTTCTTCACCCGTTGCAACCGTGTCTAGTTATGAGGAGTTTTCTATTACTCCAAAGATAAATGAGGGCATAAAGATTAGGCAATCATTTTTATATTTTAGAAATAGGTTATATAATTTGTATAGTGCAGATAATTTTGATGATTTTAAAAATATATTATCCAAAATATTATATAATGAACCAGATAAGATAGACTTTAGCATACAAGGAGACAGATCAAAAGATATATACATAACAGTTGATGTAAATGTAAAAAACACAGGATTTAAAGATATTTCTCTCTTAGGCAGTGGAACTATTCAAATTATCGAAATATTATTACACTTATTTGAAAATCGTAAGGAACTAAATGTAATTTTATTAGATGAGCCTGATAGTCATATTCATAGAGATATTCAAAAGCGACTATTAAAATACCTTCGAAACAGTGATGTACAGATTATTCTAACAACTCATAATGAATCATTAATTAGAAGTGCAAGTCCTAAAAGTATTTTCTTTATTGATTCATCGGTTTCGTCAGCATCTCCTACGATAATTGAATCAATAAGTAATTCTGAATTACCTAATAGAAAAATGGGCATTTCGAATTCTTATCACTCAAAAGTAATAAACCAATTAGGTAGTGAAACCTCTTTAGATATACTTAATGCATTTGAAGCAGATAAGATATTTTTCGTTGAGGGGATTACTGATTCTGATTATATTAAGAAAATTATCGACATAAATGGGAATGATAAAGAATATTTATTCTGGTCATTTGATGGTATCAATAATTTGTTCTCGAAAATTAAATATTACAAAGATTTCCTAGAAGGATTAGGAAGTAGCATTCCTATTTGGGAAAAATGTTCTATTATTATTGATTCCGACTTCCTCACTAGAACGCAAAGAATTAAGTTACAAAATGAATTAGGCTCAAAATTAAATATTCCTGTATTTATATGGAGTGCATATACCATCGAGGCTACAATACTATCAGATAAAAATTTATTAAGTAAGGTTATTGAGAAAAGGTGTTCAGGTTTAGAAATACCTAAATATCAAATAAATAACTCAATAGAAACTGCTTTTAACTCAATGAAGAATAGTAAGCTAGAGCTTTTCAATACCGATGAAACCTATATGAAAAGTATCTCAGGTCAACTTATATCAAGAGTTAAAAATTTAGATGAACATTTGGGTATTCGTCGTTCTAAAGTATATATAGAGAATGATTCAAATTTGTCGAACCATTTTGGATTTTTCTCAAAACAAGAATTAAACTCTAATCGCATTGACCACATATGTGATAAGAACGATGTTGAAATAGTACTTAACGAAATATATGATTCATTGGATTTATCTATAAATCATTCCGCTGATAATTATTTCTCAGAATTATTAACTTATGCAGACGCAGAAATACAAATAGTAGAATGGAGTGAATTAGTCGCATTTATAAATCAATAACAAAGCCCTAACAATATAAGCATTCACCACCCCAATAAACAAGGGCTGAATACTTAATTGACTCCCCTCTTGTTTGTTGCTATGGGTATTTCTATGTTTTGGTTTGGAGTATTTTAAGGGTGGGTGGTGAGTAGTTGAGACCCTTTGATTAACAAGTAAGGTCTTTTAAAAGGTTTATTGTGTTAGAGTCACTCATTTTTCTGAGTTGTCTTGTTCCTAATTCAGGTTATATTTGGGTTTAGTCCATAAGGGGGCTGTGCATAGATGTATGTGTAAAGAAGCTATCAGATGGAGCGTCGTGTTGGTTTTTACAGTAGTTTAGATAATCTTTTACTTGTTCAGTATCGAGTTGCTCAGGACTAGTTTGGTAGTAAAGTGCTGAATGTACCAAACAGCGTATGTAGTTGTTATAGGTACTTTTGGCTTTACCAAAAATATTGAAGTCACGAGCTAATGTATCGTGTAATTTCTTAAATTGTGGGATAGTTGTAAGTGCCTTCTCAACTATCGTTATATTTTTTTTGAACATAATATATGGTTTCTTATTAAGTTACAAAAAAGCTCTCGAACGATAGTGCTTATCAACTGCTCTACGTTTCTTATACAGAACATTATACGACATTAAAAACACCCAAAACTTGGATAAGATTCTAAAGATATTTTTTGATTTATTCTTAGTAGTATTCTTAACAATAGTTACACAAATAGGTGGCTTAATATATTTGATATGCCTAGTATTCCACACCAAACTAAACAACAAAACAAAATATACTAAGACACTATGTTTTTTGATTTTGTATTCATTTGCGACTTTTATAATAGCACCTCTCCTAGCTCCTAAATTCGGAAGAGAAAAAGTAAATAATGAGTTTATTAAACCTACAAATATCATGACCATTGTTCTTAACAGGAACTATGTCAAAAAGGAACTAAATGATATTTTGATTCAAACTGCTAAAGAGCTAAAAAATGATGGAATAATAGTTAGATATCTTGATGCAAACTTTCCATTTATAGATAAGTTCCCGCTACTGCCACACTTGAGCCATAATGATGGTAAAAAGATTGATCTAAGCTTGATTTACCAAAACCATAGAGGTAAAATACTTGATAAAAGAAAATCTATAAGTGGATATGGAGCTTTTGTAGAACCTCAAAAGGAAGAAACTAACCAAATAGAAAAGTGTAAAAACAATGGATACTTTCAATATGATTACCCCAAATATTTGACTTTTGGTAAAATTAATAGAGATATCGTATTTTCGGAAATCGGCACAAAAAAATTGATATCAGAGCTACTCAAATCTAATAAAATAGATAAGATCTTTATAGAACCTCATTTAAAGAATAGACTGGCTTTAAATAATAATAAAATTAGATATCATGGATGTAGAGCAGTTAGACATGATGATCACATTCACATACAGATAAAATAACGCCGTACAAAACTATATGACACTATCCCAAAATCTGTGTAAGTTTAAAAAATTAGGGTTTGGTTATTTTTTCATAACTGAATCCTATCTCCAGATATAGCTAAAAATTGGTTTAGTATGACGCCCCAATTTCTAATGGGCATTGTCCATTTTTTGGTGGATTCTCTGAGGGCTAAAAAAACGGATTTAATTACGGCATCATTCATTGCTAGGTAACATTTACTAGCCCAAGCCAGTAAATCAAAACCTTTTGCCTGTTTACCTGTACCTATACTTTTCAAATTCACTATAGCCTTCATTAATTTATTATAACCTTTTAAGGTGTAAATACTTTAGAGCTTGTTTAAACTCACCACCTCCTGTAATCTAAAATTTTAAGAACTTGGATCACTCCACCTAATATTTAACTAATTACAAAGATTATTCTATTAAATACTTAGTAATTCCTTTGTTCATTACAACTATTTTTAGTTTATTTATTATCCACTTTAGAGCTTGTTTAAAGGGATTACAGGAAGTAGTGAGTTTAAAAAGCTCTTACAGGCAAACAATGTAAGTTGCGTGTATTTGTGAAAAATATTGGAGTTTTAATATGTAACTTTAAATTATTAATTATGGCAAATGAAGAGAAGATAGAGGAAAAACCGGTTTTAGATTTCATAAAGAGTGCTCGATTTAGAAAAACAAACCAATTAGCTAAACAATTAGCTAAAGATATAACTAGGTCATTATCAGGATATAAAAAAGGAGAGGAACTTACACCTGATACGATTCGTGAATTAGGAAATACTATTAATCAGATTAATAGTCTCCTTGAGACTGGAAAGTTAAAGTTATCATCTACAAGAGTAAAAGAACTCACTAGCAGTAGAGACTTCGCTATAAGTATCCTAGAGTTAAAGGTAAAAAAAATATCAAATGCTATAAAAGAGTTAAAGGGGAGCATTGATCAAAACGGATCGTTAACCCAGAACCAGCTTAATGAACTTCAGAAAACACTCTCGGTTATTCGGAATATTAACCCTAATATACTACCAGAAAATTTAAGTAAAGAGATTACTGCAGCAAATAACACTAGTATAGATATATTAGCTGAACAATCAGCTAAAAATACAACTCGGTTATTATCGGAATATAAAAAAGTAGATGAACTTACCCCTGATCAAATTAACAAATTAGAAGGTGATATTAATGCCATTAATGCCATTATTAATATCCTTGAGATTGAAGAGATATCACCTACAAGAGTACAACAACTCACTGATATTAGAGACTCAGCTGTAAGTACCTTGGAGAAAGATAAAATAAATAAATTAGCTGGAGAAATCAATGAAAATACAACTAGGTCATTATCGGAATATAAAAAAGTAGATCAACTTACTCCTGATCAGATTAACAAATTAGGAGATAATATTAATCGGATTGATTTTATACTTGGTGATAAAAGGTTATCACCTACAAGAAGAAAACAACTCACTAAGAGTAAAGAGTTAGCTATAAATACCTTGACGTTGGAGGTGAAAAAATTATCAAATGCTGTAAAAAATTTAAACACAAGTATTAATGAAAACAGATCGTTAACCAAGGACCAGCTTAAAGAACTTCTTAAAATACTTCCGATTATCGTGAATATTAACACTCATATACTACCAAAAAATTTAAGTAAAGAGATTACTGTAGCAAATAACACTGGTACAGCTATATTAAAGAAAGTAGTTGCTGCTAGTAAGAAAAAAACACAGGAAAAAACACAGGAAAAAACAAAAAAAGAAAGACAGGGAAGAAGACAGGGAAGAAGAC
>CAYYNF010000169.1:0-5404 GCA_964472695.1 uncultured Flavobacteriaceae bacterium | reverse complement strand
GCTAATTTTAGCGGTCTTTTTTTATTCGATAAGGTACAGGATGTGTATTATAATTTTCTTCGAGGAGTGTCGTCAACCTTTACGGAGACTTGTCTATTACTTTTTACTACGGATTCCGACGATTTTCTTCTTGTACTAGGTTTTAATTTAACTTTAGGACGTAAAAAATCTTTAATATCAAATTCTTTTTTATTGGTTATTAGGTCTTTTCTTCTTAGTAAAGGAGAGTTGACATGTCCTATCGGTAAAGGTGTATATAAATCGGGACATCTTTTTAAGAATGTTATTCTTACACTAGGGTGGTTAAATATATCGGGGTGTGGACCATTATAGATAATTTTAGCATTAGGAGATAGTTGATAATTTGGTGGTAAATCAGGACGTTCGTTTTTTGTTGAATGTAGTCGCTGATTGAAGTGTGTTGAATAGGTAAATACTCCTTCAATACCAGGGATGGAAAATGTGTGGACATTGTGATTTTTGAAGAATAATATAGTCGGGCATTCATGTTGATTATTGGATTGTTTCATGATTTTTTCTACACATTTGCTGGCAGTCTCTTCAGAAACTTGACAAGAGCTAAGTAGTATAAAACTAAGGCCTTCAGAGTTGTCATGAACTTTACTAATATAATCATCTGCAGTCATGAAGCCTCTATCCCCATGTTGACTAATATGTAGAATTTGTTTGTGTTGAAGTGGTATGCTAGTTATTTCATCATGATCTTTAAAAGTAATAGGGATACCATTGTTCTCAGCATACTCTTTTTCGATGGTAAAGGCATTGAATTCGGTAGTTATTTCTTTTGATACAAAAGTGTAATGAGATGTACTAATTTCGGGAGGGACATCTATTTTGTCAAATTCTTGTTCTTCTATATCTAGTCCTTGAGCAACTTTTAATAAATCTTCGTACTCTAAGTCTAGGTTGATGATATGAGGTTTTTTTTCTAAAGCTTTTTGGATAACAAGGTAGGTTGTGAGGTCTACATTTTCAGAAATAGGATCTAAAAGGTAGGTTTCTTTATTTTTTATGAATTCTTCTACGCTTATTAATGACTGTATTTCTTTAGGTAACCTTTCGATTTCTCTTTTAGTATTTTCTTTGTGAATTTTATTTAACTTAGATAATCTAGATTTTAAGTCTTTTATTGGAGTTTCTTGTAGATTTTCAGGAAGTCTATCTATGAAATCAGTGAGCAGTTCATTTAGTTCTTTGTTCTTATTCTTTTCCGAAATTGAAAGGTTGTTCTTTTTAATGCTATAATGCTCGTCAAAAACAATTTCTTCAGAAGTAAAGTCTTTAATTGTGGTAAAAAAGAAGGCAAGTGTTCTTAGCTCTGTATAAATGGTATCAGAGTGTTTAGAAGATCTTTCTTTATCAGTAGCTATGAGTTGTTCTAATATATCGAAATTTAGTGTTTCTTCCTCATTTTTTGTATAGGCTATATCACAAGCCACGCTGAAGTAGGCATATACTCGTGGCTCTAATTTATCAAATTCTTCTAGCTGAGACAAAAAATTATCAGTGTTACCTTCTAATAGCTTAGAAAACCTAGGACTTTCTAGAATATATTCTTTATAGGATTCTATTATTGATTCTTTCTCTGGGTTGTTTTTTATGTAATCATTTATGAGTTCATTTACAGTTTTAGGAGTGTTAGTGTGATTTTCTAGTTGATCTTCTATTAGAAAACCAATTTCATGCATCGCACGAGTCAAAAAGTGAAAAGTAGCTTCTATATCTTCTTCTAGGTCAGATAGTGTAAATTCATCGGGAATTTCTTGACCAAGTTCTTTTAGTAGAGCCTCTAGCTTTCTAATATCGCTCATATATAATCTTCTTTTGATTAATATAACGGAATATGGGTGGTTGTATTACAGTTTTTTTAGGGTGTTATTTCTATGTGATAACGATTTAGTAGTTTGTTTTTTTGATTATTATGGTTTTATAAGTGTTTATGTAGAGTGTTTTTTGTACAATAGTCACCATGAAACACAATATATTTTTCTCGTTAATAATAGGGTTAAGTGCTTTTTTGTTATTTAGTATTCAACCATTATTTACCAAGTTATTGTTACCTGTTTTTGGAGGAGTTTCTCAGGTTTGGGTAGTTTCTATGGTTTTTTATCAAGGAATTTTACTCTTAGGCTATACGTATAGTTATTTAATAACCCGTTTTCTATCGCTTAAATCACAGTTTTTTGTACATCTTTTATGTGTTTTGTTGAGTTGTGTACAGTTGTTTATTGCGTCAGATTTTATTCATTTTAAAGAGTGTTTAGGAGGAAGTTTATATCAGGAGCTTTTCACACTTTTAATAACTACTATAGGCAGTTCTTTTTTTGTACTATCCACTACAGCACCTTTGCTTCAAAGTTGGTTTTCGTTTACAGATCATAAGTCAGCTACTAATCCTTATTCTCTATATGTAGCTAGTAATGTTGGAGGTTTGTTAGGTGTATTAGGTTATCCTATAGTAATAGAGCCTTTTTGCTTGTTAAGTCAGCAGTCTATTTTTTGGGAGAGGGCTTATGTGGCGTTTGTTGTAGCTATAATAGTGCTTGTGATATTACTTTTTAAAAAAATCCCTAGAGAGTATTTATTGTCTAAAAATAAGTCGATGAATATAAAGGGGCTAAATTTTAAGTTAGTATTACTTTGGTTGTTGTTGTCATTTCTTCCAGCAGCATTGTTGCTCAGTTTTACCAATTATCTTAATCAAACTTTACCATCCGTACCATTATTGTGGGTATTACCTCTGAGTTTGTATATGTTGAGTTTTATATGGGTTTTCCGTAAAAAAAGTCAGTTACAAATACGCACTTTGGTTGGAGGTGGGGCAATGATTTTTCTGTGTTATATTTTAGGGAACCTCTTTCTTGATTTATCTTTTGAGATTCATGCCGCTTTTCATTTAGTCATCTTTTTCTTAATGACTTCAATTTGCTTACAAAAGCTTTATCAGTTGAGGCCTCAGGTAGAGAAGCTTACATTGTTTTACCTATGTGTTAGTTTAGGTGGTGTTTTAGGGGCTGTTTTTAATGGTTTTATTGTGGCTACTTACTTTGTAGTTCCTTTAGAGTATGATTTTGTTTTTATGCTCATATTGTTATTTATTTTAATAGATAGGCAGGTACAATGGTTTTTTCCTAAAATATTTAATCTAGTATTGTTTCCTTTTTTATTGGGAGGTATGCTCTATTTGTTCTATTGGAAAACTACAGATCTTAAATTGATAGGTATTTTAGTATTTCTTGTTATGATCACTTCTTTGTCATTCTTGAAGTATAGTTCTTTAATAGTGTTATCGGGGCTTTCAGTAGTATTTGTGAAAAATATTAATTCCGATATTTTGTTGCGTGGTCGTAATTTTTTTGGAAGTTATGATGTTGTAAGAAATAATCAATCTCATTTTTTTAGTAACGGAAATGTGTTTCATGGGAGTCAGATTTGTCTACCAAATTATAAAAATATCCCTACTTCATATTATCATCATGAAGGCCCTGTAGGGGATGTATTCAATTTTTTGGAAGATACTTGTATTAATGAGACTCATAATCAGGATATAGCTGCTGTAGGTTTGGGTTGTGGTGTGGTTGCAGCCTACGGTAGGGATTATCATCAAATGGATTTTTATGAAATTAACCCTGCTGTCATCAAGGTAGCTCAAAACCCTAAGTGTTTTACTTATCTTCAGGATACTGATGCAGAAATACAGATTTATCAAGGGGATGCACGTAAGTTACTAGAATTTTCAAATCTTGAACAGAAGTATGATTTGTTATTCGCAGATTCATTTGTGTCTGATAATATTCCTGTTCATCTAATTTCTACTGAGGCTGTGCAGTTGTATCTTAGTCGATTGAAAGAGCATGGTATTTTATTATTTCATATCTCTTCTCGTACTCTAAATTTAGAGTCTATGCTAAGTCAAATGGCTCGTGAAATTGGAGGTTTGTATGTGTTATCTAAGGTAGATAATAGTGAATATTGGAATGCGGATGCTTTATTACAAAAAACGAATAAGCAGGCTCATTGTCTATTGTTTCTAAAACATGAAGAACAACTCAATTTCTTCATTAAACAGGGTTGGTCTATAGTGAATCAGGAGACCTATGTGCAACCTTGGACAGATGATTATTCTAATATTTTAAAGTCGTTAAGATGTTTAGACCTGCTGTAAGTAGGTATTCGTTTAAATTATAGGGTATTATGTTGAAAGTAATATCAGTAAAGTTTCTTTTTTGTTATTTTTAATCGAATTCTAAAATGAAGTATGAGTTATGGTAAATGGTCCTGAAGATAAAACAAGTAAAAAGAGAGGTATAAGGGAGTTGATTGGTAGTGGTATAAATCTTTTGTCTCGTCCTTTTAGGACACCATGGAGGGGTATGAAGGGAGTGGTATCTTATATCGGAAGGCAGTGGAAGGAAGGTGTAAGGGTAGGAAGAAAGAGGGTTCCTCGAGAGCAATCCAGACCAGCGAGAAGATTTACTTCAAGCTCTAGTAAATCAGTAGGAATTCCAAAAGGTGCAAGGATACTTGTGGGTAAGAGAAACTCAGAAGGGAAGGTAGTTCTACAGTCTGTATCTCGAGATAGAGAGGAGCTTAGGATTTCTAAAAATGTTGCTTCTACAAATAAGGGAGTTCAGGGTACGGCTAGTTTAGGAGCATCTCAAAAAACAGATCCTAGGTCATCTATAGGGCGTTCTTTTCCTCGAGCAGCTGAAAGAGGTTCTTTAAGTCGAGGTCTATTTGTGAGTCAAGAGGATCTGTCGCTAAGTGGTGATTTAGTTTCTGAGGCTTCAGAACTAGCAGAAACACCTGGTGTGGCACGAAGTACATTTTTTTCAGAAGAGAACTCACAGGGTGCTGTTTCAAAAGAACAAGAAGCTGTAAGTGAACGAGAACAAGAAGTGCATTCAGAAGAGAGGAAGGTCAAACCTTTATCAAGAGAAGAAAAGGCAGATTTGGTAAGGAAGGCTAAAGAAAGTTTAGAAGAAAGAACACACTCTCAGGAAACTGTAAGGGATAAATCATTGCCTCTTCATCAAAAGAGAGCTAAAAGAGCTGAAAAAGCCAAAGATGCAAGAGAAGCCTTGGTAAGTGGTTGGAAACAAAAAAAATATCAATATGATAGAGAGGCTCTTTCTAAAGCAAAAGACGCGTTAACAGCACAATATGATGGTTTCAAACCTCAATGTTCCTCAGAGAGTTTGTTTGGTAATTTGAAACAATTACATCAAATGTGTGAGCAACAAGGGGTGAATTCCAAAATAGTTAATTTTTACAGTATAGAAAGTCAACTTAAACAAGCTTCAACTGAAGCTCAAAAAATAGAACTTTTAAAGAGTCATTTTGAGACTATTCAAGGTAATTTAGGAAAAGCTAGGTTTAGGGA
>CAYYNF010000168.1:0-5410 GCA_964472695.1 uncultured Flavobacteriaceae bacterium | reverse complement strand
AGGAAAAACAGCATCAAGACATTCTCGTATAGACTTTGGCTTACCTGGAAGATTTACAATAAGGCTTTTACCTCGTGTTCCCGCAGTTTGCCTAGACAAGATAGCTGTAGGAACATATTTTAAGGATTCTGCACGCATCAATTCTCCAAAACCTGGCATAATACGATCACAGACAGCTATGGTAGCTTCTGGAGTAACATCTCTTTTGGCAGGCCCTGTACCTCCTGTAGTAACTACTAAACAACACCCTTCTTCATCGACCATCGAAATTAAATACTCTTCTATAAGAGACTGTTCATCTGGAATAACATGATAAATGGGTATCCATTCAGAAATTAAGTAAGCATTTAATGTATTCTCAATTGCTTTACCACTTAGATCATCATATACACCAGCACTTGCTCGATCACTTATAGTAAGAATACCAATCTTTATTTTTGACACAATGAAATGAATTTAATGTTTGAAACAAATATATAGTTTTATAGGAGTCAAAACACACCTGTATATTAATTTTGAATATATAGTATTAAAGAAAAGAATACTTATCTTTCTCGTTTTGAAATTCTTCAGAAAGCTTCCCATACTCTTCTTCACATAACTGAAATAATACTTTCATAGTGAAACCTCCTTTATTTTTAAGATTTGGAACTTTAACTACCCAATCTAAAATTTCATTTTTCAAACACAACTGATTTCTTGAAAACTGAGATTCATTTAATTTTTTAGCAGTCAATTTCAGGTGAAAATAATCTTCAGTAACCTTATTTACAATCCCCCAGTAACTCTTAGTCTCCCCTTTACTATCAATTAATGCAACTTTCACATAAGCCCTTGCTTCAGGATAATTGTAATATTGTTCGAAGTCATATAAACTAGCACGTGCCTCAGCGGTGGCCTGATTCATCTCAGGTGCATTTGCGTATTTGGACTCCAAGTCGATAGTCTTCCTAAAAAAATGCCTAAAAACTACAACTAACAATACAGGGATACTGGACACTGCTATAAATATAGCTTGTACAATTTTTCCTAATATCTGTATCATATTACTAGCCTACTATTTCACCTAACTCAACACCTTCAGAGTAAGCAACCTTAACCCCTTTCTTATAAAAAGTGGCTTTAATACACTGATGCACATCAAAAGTGGCTTGCCAATAATCATCAGGTTTCACAAAAGGACGTATAGCTATTTGTATACTATGTGAGTCAAAGCTCTCAATACCAATTTCTGGAAGAGGAGTTTGCAATACATTAGGTAATTGTTTCAGTGCATCAAATAAACTTTGTTTAACTGAGTCAAAATCCTGATTATAAGGTATCGAAACACTCAACTCAAGACGTATGTAACCTCTCTCTGAAAAATTAGTGAGCACCTCATCGGTAATCTTAGAATTAGGGACAATAAGCACCTTATTCCCTGGAGAAATCATTTTTGTATTAAAAATACCTATTTCCTGAATACGTCCGAATTTCTCACCTACTTCAACCCAGTCCCCAGCCTTATAAGGTTTTAAGAATAAAATAAGAATTCCAGAAGCAAAATTACCTAAACTTCCTTGTAAAGACATTCCTACAGCAAACCCCATAGCTGCTACGATAGTTACCAAACCTGACAAATGTACTCCCAAAATAGAAGCTACAATTAGCAAAAGAGCTATTTTAGCAAGCGTTACTACTAGCGAACTGATAAAAGGACGAATGGTATCAGATATACCAAATTTCAATAAACTTTTATCTAGAAGTTTTTCGATTTTTTGAACAAACTTAAAACCAATCCATAAGACCAAAATCCCTAAAACTAATTTTGGACTATACGTAATCAATGCATCCTTAATAACAAGGGAATAACTTCCTATTTTTTCCATAAAACAACTACCTAATGAAACAAATTACAATATCTTTTATACAAGTTATGACTAAAAATTCGGTATAAATATATATATGCTAATTCTTTACTATAAGAAGACAAAAAATCAATCATAACTACATAACTACGATTGATTTTTTTAAATAATACCGATTAAGTTAGAGTACAAGAAGAAGCAAAAGACGTACAAAATACTTACTAAACCTCTCCAAATTTATCTTTTAAGGCATCTACTACCTTATTTAACTTAATTCCATTAGAACCTTGAATTAGAATAGCATCCTTGTCACTTAACTCTTCTGAAATATAAGTAGCTGCCTGTGATGAATTCTCAAAATGTTTATTTGCTTTTGCATTTGCTTTTTCTGCTATAAACCTAGCATTATCACCTACAGTAACCAAAACATCAAGAGTCGTCTTCATTTCAGAAATCACTTTACCTACATGACTATGTGCCTCTTTACTATAATCCCCTAACTCTAGCATATCACCTACTACTGCAATTGCTCGATTTGCATTTTCCGCAATTTCATCTAATGTGAATAATGATGCCTTTATAGAATCTGGAGCTGCATTATATGTACTATCTAATAAGAGTGCTTGATTAGCTAACTTTGTAATATGACCTCGCTTTTCTGGTGCTTCAAAACTTTCAATTTGTGCTACAATTACCTCATCAGAAACACCTAATTGTTTAGCTGCTGTGTAAGCTGCCGCTGCATTAAAAGCGTGATGTCTACCTGCTACATTTTTCATGTTTATAGCAATACCATTCAATTTAAACGAAGGATGTGCATTATCATCCAAAGTAATATCACTAATAACCACATCGGCACTAGAATTTTCTCCAAAACTCACTACCTTACAATTGGCTTTTTTACTAATAAGTTCAAAAAAATCATCATCTCGATTCAAAACAATTGCTCCCTGACTATCGATTCCTTCTAGAATTTCAGACTTAGCATGAGCTATATTTTCACGTGTACCTAACAACTCAATGTGAGAAACACCAATGTTAGTAATAATTCCGACTGTTGGACGTGCTATTTTGGCTAAATAGTTAATTTGATTTGTACCACGCATACCAAACTCTACTACCGAGCATTCATCTACAGGTTGTAAACGTAATAATTCCAAAGGAACTCCTAATTCATTGTTATAATTTTTTCGTCCTTTGTGTGTTGTGAATTTACCACTCAACACATGTGCTGTAAGCTCTTTTGTTGTAGTTTTACCAACGCTTCCTGTTACTGCAACAATAGGTATCGCACAACGAAATCTCCATAATTTGCTAAGCCCTCCTAATGCCTCTAAAGATGAAGGTACTATAACTTGTGGTATATCTAAGCCCTCTACCTCTCGCTCTACGACTACTGCAATTGCACCTTGTTCTTCGGCACCTTTTACAAAGTCATGTCCATCAACACGCTCTCCTTTAATCGCAACAAATAACCCTCCTGAAGAAACCTCATTGGAATTATGAGTAATTTGATTTATGTATGCTGTTGGAGAAATTTGTTTATTTACACGTCCTCCAATAGCCGCTACAGCTTCAAATAAAGATATTGTAATCATATTTTTTTAATTTACTCATCTAAATATAATAAAAAACAAAGGCAATAGTGCTTAAAAACTATTGCCTCTGTTTCAATAAAGAGGATAGTACCTCTCTATTTATTTGTAGTATTTATTAGACATTCGTACGCTTCATTGCCCAATATGCTGTTACATAATAAACAACTGTACATACAAAACCTATTTCATAAAAAGTTTTTCTATTTGCCTGATAAGCTTCCGCATCAACACTATTAAATAAAGTAACAAATGCTAAATACAAAGTAATTCCTAACGAGATGTAAGCAACAGCTCGCAGCACTTTAGCAAAAGTATCAGACTTAACTTCTGGTTGCGTTTCTTGTTGAGCTTGTAAATCTTGGTACTCTATTAGATCTTTCTGGAATTGCTCCTCCTCTGCCTGTGCTTCTGGGTAACTCTCTTTAGCTCCATATTTCCCAGCTAGTAATGTATAAACAATTACTGTAAAAATCCATGTAGGAATAAATAAGTAATAAAAAGACATTACATCTAAGAAGTTTAATCCAAATCCGAAAGCTAAACCTAATCCCCATGAAGCTACCGCAGGCATACTATTAGCGTAGTTTTGATACTTAGCCCAATATCTTGTATAACCTATTTTAGGAAATATTTTATGCTCTGCAAATACAATAGCACCTACTGGTACTACTAACAAACCTGCGTAAGTTAATAAAGGTAATATTTTTGAAAACACAAAAGGGAAACACGCTACTACTACCATTACGGAACCTACTACGATAGTACACTTACGTAAAGAAACATTAGTATAAACAGCTTGTGCTGCTAAACCAGCTCTATATAAATTAGTAATTGCAGTCGTCCAACCTGCTACAATAACAATTACAAACCCTGACCAACCTAAAGCATAATAAGCAACATCACCTGGATCTAACTCAGAAATAGTCTTCCCTAAAATAACAGCTGTTCCAGCTCCCATAATTCCTGCTGCGATCCATGCGATATAGTGCCCAAATAACATTCCCGTACTTGTTGCTAGTCCATAACTACTCTTTTTAGCAAAACGGAATAAAGCCATATCAATTAAACCAAAGTGTGTAATTGAGTTTGCTGCCCATCCAAAACCGATTACTTCTACCAAACCGATACCTGGTTCTCCCTCACTATTCACACCTGTCCAAATAGACCCGTCACCAATACTAAGTATATCTGCCCAACTTCCTGGCAAAGTTACACCTAATACGTCTAACGATAACTCAGGTAGTAATACTACCGCCCCACAAGTAAACATCGTAAACAACCAAGGGGCACAAATTCCTGCAAAATCAGAAACGGCTTTAAATCCGTAAATCGCTACAAAAACTGCGAATAACCCTACTAAGATTACAATTAGTACGAACCAAATATTATTAGGGTACCAATCGAGCTGAGCTGGTATATCAAAAGCAAAACGCACTGCTGTAGAAGACACAGTAATCATAGCTGCTGAAATGACAGTAAATATCAAAACATTTGCCCAGTTATATAATTTTGACATCGAATCCCCTGCAATCTTATTTAAATAAGTATATAAACTTAATCGAGCTTCTACAGCTACAGGAGTCGTAATCAAAGTCCAACTCAATACTGCTAAAATATTACCGATAATCAAACCTAAAATAATATCCATAGTTTTTGCTCCCAAGGCCACAAAAGTAGCCCCAATAACAAATTCTGTAGCAGCTACATGCTCTGCAGCGTACAACCCAGCAAAGTGAGTCCAATTATGAAGCTTATGTTTAGAAACAGGCAACTGTTCCTCTTGCATAGATTCAAATTTCTTAAAGTTTTTGTTTTCCATTGTTTGTAAAATTAGGTGTTAATTTTAAGTATTACTTTGTTAATGAAAGGATAACGTTTTCGTTAATAGTATCAAACTAACAAAGAAAGGCAGGCAAATTTAAGAAAAGATCTATGAATTGAAAATAAGATGACTTATTAAATTAC
>CAYYNF010000167.1:0-5458 GCA_964472695.1 uncultured Flavobacteriaceae bacterium | reverse complement strand
TATCAAAATAAATGAAATTAAACACGAAAACCCTAGGAGTCACCTGCATACCATAAGCATAATGCATAGCTCCCGCAATATACCAAGTAGCTAATAGTTTTCCTTCTTCTTCTGCGATTTCTAGAGTTCCGATATAACTAGATGAAGTACTATCTGGATTTTGCCCCAAAATACGGTAAGTACCTATTATATCAAACAAAGTGATACTGAAATCGGGATTCGACACATAATCTAAAGCTAGATTTTGACGTTTTTGCAACTCCTCCTCAGTATTTGCCTCCATAGATTCATCAATCACCTGAAGTAAACGCTGTGAATTCTCCAACCATACTCTTACTCTATCCTCCATAATTTACTGCTCTATTGAATACGACTAATGACATCTGATTTTGTAATAATTCCATGCTTTTCATTATCCATAGCCACTATAATAGCTGTATTTCCTTTTCTGATAAGATCTGTAACCTCTTCAATAGAGGCAAAGGAATTTACCATAGGAAAAGGCGGATTCATTATATCTTTGATAGGTGTATCATTTTTCCTATGATCATCTAGAAATGCTTTAAGTAATGAAACTTCATCCACAGAACCTACAAAGCCCTGATAATCAGATACAGGAATTTGTGATATTTTATACTTACGCATACGATCTACAGCATGTGCTACCAACTCTGTTGTTTTCACACTAATAACATCTTTACTAGTATCCTTAACAAAATCTATAGCAGTAAGTGCCTTCTTTCGGGTATAGCGATGTTCACTCATCCATTCAGGATCATGAACCTTAGACAAGTATCTTGCTCCTGTATCATTAGGCAATAACACCACCAAGTCTTCTGACTTAAATAAATGTGCATTCATTTTAACAGTACTTAATAAAGCTCCTGCAGAGTTTCCTAATAACAGGCCTTCTGTTTTTGCGATACTAACAGTCTCTAAGGCTGCTTGCTTATCTGTGAACTTAAATAAACCATCAATAATTTTAAAATCCAGTATTTCAGGTATAAAACTAGCCCCCACCCCTTCTACTTTATAAGGATATGCCTCATTAGGATCAAACACTCCTGATTCTTTAAACTTTGTTAATACAGAACCATAAGGATCTGCTCCAAAAACCTTAACATTTGGATTCTTCTCTTTCAGAAACTTAGCAACTCCTGTGATGGTTCCTCCTGTATTAACTGGAATAAGTACGTGTGTAAGTTTCCCTTCGGTTTGCTCCCATATTTCTGGCCCTGTAGTAGCATAATGTGCTTCTATATTACTATGGTTATTGTATTGGTTTACAAACCAAGAATTAGGTGTACGCTTATGGTATTTTTTAGCTACTGAATATTGCGAACGAATATCCGTAGATCTTACAGCAGATGAACAAATAATAACATCACTTCCTAAGGCTTTTAATGTAGCTATTTTCTCTTGACTATGCTTGTCGGTTAATACCGAAATCATTTTATACCCTTTAACAGCAGCAATCATAGCCAAGGAAATCCCCATATTACCTGAGCTGGCTTCTATAATTGTTCCTCCTGGGAGTAACTTCCCTTCCTTTTCAGCAGCTTCTACCATATAATTTGCTGCTCTATCTTTTATAGAACCACAAGGATTAATAGCTTCATTTTTCATAAAGACTTTAAAATCCAGTTCTTTTACAGAAGTATGTAATTGAATTAGTGGGGTTCTCCCTATAGTATCTAATACCGAATTAGCAAATAACATATAAGAGTATTTGAATGACGTTTACTTACAAAAATAAGAAACTGAAACTAGGCAAGGGTAAGGAAATTAGAAATTTTACAAGGACTTTTAAGCAGCCTCCTCTTCAATAGCTACAAACTTTGTAATGTTACCTCTTTTATCAAAAATTGGATAGCCCTTAATATGACAGTTATATATGCTTTTGTCCTTACGATAATTAGTCAACACACCTTCAAAAGGTTCATGTTTAGTAATATGATTTCGTATTTCCTTAGATAATTTCTGATCTGTTAATGGTCCTTGCAACATCTTCGGTGAATTTCCGATCATCTCAACAGGAAGATAACCTGACATATCATGCATATTTGAAGAAGCAAATTCAATATTTAAGTTAACGTCAGTAATTACAATAACCTTATGATCTTCAAGTGCTGCTATAAGATCAGGCTCTACGGATAACTTGGTAGCTACAGATTCTAACAAACGAAAATCATTAGCATGTCTTTTGATATTATCTAAATGAAAATGATACACATCCCAACTTAACAAAGGTGGAACAACTATTTTTTTTTGTTCTTGACATACTAATGCACTCATAATAAAAATATTGATATTCAGATTGATAAAAATAATATTTTCATTTTTCTATCACCGATACACAAATGTTAAAAAAAAGAGCAATACTCTTCAGTGATTTTTATATTGAAAACACAATTGATAAAAATTAGATGATACGATACCCCACACTAAACACCCAATTAACAAACTGTATAAAAATTAGTTAAAAACTAACAGATCAACCTCTCACTCTTTTTTACGAGAATTAAATTTATTTTAAATTAAAAATAAAAAAGAAACGACTTATATGCAATATCGCAATTTTCAATTCATATTACCTGTAAACAACCTTTCAATACCCTTAATTCCTACACAACCCCATTCGGATGAATAACTCGCTTTTATTAATTGAATGTAGGATAAAAACAATAGGTATACCCTTATGAGATATACCTATTATTTGAGTTTTGTATTATAATCGAGACCCATCAATTTCATTGAAACGAACAAACGCTCTACCTTCTAAATAGTAGAAGTACCAGCTCGTGATTGCCTTTGAACTCTCCTTGTCGACTGATTCTCAGATTGCACACTATCTTGTCGTCTTTGCATTCTATTTGCAGAATCTGTACGTGTTAATGAAGGTCTTGTATGCTTTGAATGGTCTTGAGAAACCTCTACATTAGCTCCTATATAATCTGGAATTTCAACTTCAAACTTACGTCCATTTTTAGTAAATAAGAGCATATCTTTCCCCAAAAGTTTACTTAACTCTTCATCGTCTGTTACTAAAGGTACCGTAACTTCAATTCCCCGATCACCTTTTTTATATGCTTCTTGTAAATCATCATAGGTAATCTCTTCTGTACGCCCATTAATAGTCACTGTCATCTTTTTCTCCTTCTGACACCACTAAATTAGTAGAATCTTCTTCAGTACAGAACCCAGGAAACCTTTTAGTATTAGGAGGAATCACCTTAGGTATACCACTGAAATCCCTTGTTGCTTTAGAACGTGTAGGAAGTCTTCTTTGTTGCGTTTTTCCAATACTCAGTTTATGATCTATTGGAATAGTAATAGTATATACATCACCTTGTGTTTGGATATTACACTCAACATCACCTATCTTAATTTTCCCCTCCCCCTTATCATCAAACTGCACTTTATCTAAAGCCCCAACTAGATCTTCATAACTAATACTATGTTTTACCACCTGTTGGATCAGTTATATTAAGTTTTTCATCGTCATCTAAATACTGATATTCTTCACGTGTTGACGTATTTTCTACCCCATCACCAGAACTCAGTTGAGTTCTTATTTCTGGATGATACTCTAGGTCTAACATTCCTTGTTCATCTTCTTGCATAATACTTATGATTACTTTTATAATAATCAACAATTTATACATAAAACACAAAACTAATCCTCCTCCTAAAATGTTTTAAGTAAACACACTAAACTATTCACTAAAAAATAAATTAATATAAATCAAACATAAAAAAACAGTAGGTATACCTTTATAAGATATACCTACCGTATCACCATATATACTGTTATCATCGATAAAAAGAGTACTACTAACTCTTCAAACTTTCTTTAGTTCACACACATAAGTCCTATTAAAATTTAACTGATCCTGACCTTCTAATAGTAGGAGCATTAGATTTGGACCTCTCTTGAAGCTGCCCTGTAGACTGAGCCCTAGATAACTGAGCTCTATCTCGTTGTTCCATTCTTTTAGCTGAATCCGTACGTTTTATTGATGCCCCCATCATTCTTGAATGATCCGGAGATACTCTTAGGTCAGCCCCTAATGATTTGGGAATATCCATCTCTAACTTCCCTCCTTTTTCTGAAATTGTTATTCCTTTTTCTTTTAAATAACTCCCTATCTCTGTATTTCCTCCACCTCTTTGTATTTTTCGTAAATCATCATAGCTTATCTGTTTTTGCTCTCCACCAATACCTATCGTTACCTTCTCTCCTTGTCCAAGTGCTACCTTTGTAGATTCAACAGTTTTCCTTCTAGGAAGATCATCTATCTTAGGTTGTTGCTTTGAAGTTTCCTTACTAGCAGATTCACCTTTAAATGTTCTTCGTCTAGGGCTATCGTCTATTTTAGGTTTTCGACGAGGAAACCCCGCCACTTCAGAAGATCCTAATCCCAAAAGATTCTTAAAGAATGCTCCTAAAGAAAACTTTTTATCTTTTTTCTTTGTATCAGATATAGCACTACTAAGATCTCTTGTTCCCTCAGAACGTGACAAGGATGGTCTGGATGAACTTGTAACTTTACTAGGTGAAGGAGCTGGTATCTTTTGTCCTTCTGAAACCTCCCTCGAGGGTGCACTTCCCTCACCTTGAGATACCCCACTAAGATTTCTTGTTTTATCAGAACGTGACAAAGATGGTCTGGATGAATCTGCAACTTTACTAGGTGAAGGAGCTGGTATCTTTTGCCCTTCTGAAACCTCCCTCGAGGGTGCACTTCCCTCACCTTGAGATACCCCACTAAGATTTCTTGTTTTATCAGAACGTGACAAAGATGGTCTGGATGAATCTGCAACTTTACTAGGTGAAGGAGCTGGTGTCCTCTGTCCTTCTGAAACTTCCCTCGAGGGTGCACTTTTTGCTACTTCTGGACTTTCAACCTTACGGTCTGGAATACCTTGTATATTTCCCTCATCTAGATCTTCAGATGCTTTACTAAAATCTCTTGTCGCTCCAGAACGGGACAACCCTCCTTGTTGCTTTTGTGATCTAGACTTATCAACACTTAACTTGTGTTCTAGTGGAATAGTAATCGTATAGACATTACCTCGTTTTTGAATGTCACATTCAACCCCATCTAGATTAATTTTTCCTTTACCATTACTATCAAACTGTACTTTACCAATGCTACTTATTAAGTCATTATAACTAACACTATGTTGGTTACCTTCTGGATCCGTTATATTCAGAAAATCATCCTCTTCAACTGTTTGATATTTCTCAGAACTTTGTTCATTTTCTGTATCATCACCTGAACTTTGCTTCGTTCTTACTTTTGCATGTTGCTTCTCTTGTTCGGTTTGATTTTCACGATCTAACTTTTCTTCTTGTTGCTCATCCCCTTCCATAACACCTATACCTGTTTTATAAAAAGAAACTAAACACGCTTCTTTTAAATTAATAATCAATACTTTAATATAAACATAAAAG
>CAYYNF010000166.1:0-5462 GCA_964472695.1 uncultured Flavobacteriaceae bacterium | reverse complement strand
GGTATAAATATAATTTTTATTTCTAAATTTCTTTATTATAATTTTAAATGGGTTAATACTGTTAAGTTTTTAGTAATGAAACAAATAATCTTATTTTTTACGTTTCTTTTACTATCATATCCTTTATATTCTCAGAATAAAGAAGAGGTAGCTATTATGAATAGTGTTATTAACTTTATTAAGCCGAGTAACTGTGTTTCAAATACTCTTTTTATACAAAATCAAAACTTTAAAACTTATTTTTCTGTAGAGGAGTTCATTGAAAAAACTAAAGTTGGTGATAATTTACCTGAAAAGATTTTATTTGAATTTCAGGAATTTAAAAGTCCAAATATTCTTTTTGATAAGGATATCATAGAAAACATGAGTTTCGAATACAATATAAAGTTGTGTGACAGAAAGTCTGATAACTTAGAAGGAGTAATACTGAGTTTTTCAAATCCTATTTTTGATAAGCGACGACAATACTGTATCATAACAGCAACAGAGTCACTTACTAAAGATACATTTATTTCGAATGATTATTTTTTAATTAAAATATATAATAAATGGTTGGTTTTTGAAACTTTCAATTATATAATTAGCTAGTTTTGGGATTTATATGTCAATAGCTTACAGGAAAATAAAAGATCACTAGTTTGAGTTTTGAGCTCATACTTACTAACCAGAGTAATAATATAAAAATTACCTTAACAATAGCGTAGTTTCTGTTGGTTATAAGGAGGATAGTGGGATAAAGGAAAAGTAAGCAGCTTTAAATTTATTGTTTTCCTCTTAAATTTTAGAAAATCGCTGCTTCTTCACGAATTCTTTCCTGTCATATAATTTTTGTGAGGTTTGTTTTAATTTGAATAACAGTAATATATATTATCCATCCTCATTTTAAGAGCCTTTGAGTCTAAACCATTTAATTCTAAGAAAAAGTGCTAAAAACTTTCATTATTTTTTTCAATACGTGTACTTTAGAATAATGAAATTCTGTTTTTATATTTTTTTAACGTTTACCACTGTTTTAAAAGCTCAAATAGGAGGAAGGTACGTGTATCAGTTTCTAAATTTAGAAGCTTCATTTAATCATGCCTCTTTGGGGGGGCGAATAGTTTCTTACATGGATAATAACCCCATATTAGCATTGTCCAATCCAGCAGTTATTAGTCCTGATATGACTAATCATTATGCTTTTGCCTATGTAAATTATCTTACTGATATTAATTATGGTGCTACAGCAGGTGTTTTTAAATTGGAAAAAATACCAAATCCGGTACATGTAGGTGTTTTATATGTGGATTATGGTAGTTTTAATGGATATGATTTACAGGGAAATGCCACAGGCGATTTTGGAGCTAGGGAGGTTGCTTTTTCTCTTGGTTATGCACAGAATATAACCACTATCTCTGGACTTTCGGTAGGAATAAATTTAAAGTTTGTTTCATCTCAGTTAGAAATCTATAACTCTTTTGGTGGTGCTATTGATTTAGGTTTTTTGTATAAGTCTCCTGATACGTATTCAACTTTAGGTTTAAGTGTGCGTAATCTTGGAACTCAGTTTACAACTTATTCCGGTACCTCAGAACAATTACCTACAGAGGTTACCTTTGGTTTTTCTAGGCGATTAGTGAATGCACCTCTTCGATTCCATATTGGTTTACAAAATTTACAATTTTTCAATATTGCTTTTCCTAATGCTAATCGAGCAACAGAGGATCTCTTAACAGGTCAAGCGATAGAAGAAGAAATCTCTTTTTTAGATCATGTAACACGTCATCTTAGTTTAGGAGTAAATATTTGTCCCGACAAGAAGTTTACGCCTAGTATAGGTTACAATTTTCGTAGGGCATCAGAGTTAGGTATTGTTGATCAGCGTTCCTTTGCAGGTTTTTCAGGAGGTTTTGAATTACAAGTAAAAAAAATAAAGTTTAGTTACGCCTTCATTCGGTATAATCGGGTTGGTGCATCTCATTTATTTGGTTTACTTTTGGAGTTCAATGAACACAACAATAAATAAAATCGTAATTGCGATAGATGGACACTCATCTACAGGAAAAAGTACTATAGCTAAGCAATTAGCAAGCGAGTTACAATATATTTATGTAGACACAGGGGCTATGTATCGTTCGGTAGCTTTGTATGCCTTGCGTCATACTTTGAAAGTAAATGGACGTTTAGATATTGAATGTTTAGTGCAACATCTACCAAAAATCACTATTGATTTTCGAAAGGACTCAGGTGGAAAAGTAGAAACTTATCTGAATGATGAAAATGTAGAAGATGAAATTCGTACATTAAAAGTCTCTAACTTGGTAAGTCATGTGGCTGCTGTGCCACAAGTGCGTATTAAGTTAGTAGAGCAACAGCAGGTTATGGGACAGCAGAAAGGTGTTGTTATGGACGGACGAGATATTGGAACGGTTGTTTTTCCTGATGCTGAACTCAAACTATTTATGACGGCTTCTGCAAATGTACGAGCTCAAAGAAGGTATGATGAACTTATGTCTAAAGGACATAGGAATGTTTCTTATGTTGATGTGCTTGATAATATTAATCAGCGCGACTACCTCGATGCAACTCGAAAAGATTCTCCTCTTAAAAAGGCAGAGGATGCTTTTGTTATAGATAATTCTAAGTTATCCAGAACAGAACAGTTTACTTATATCATGGAGTTAGTGTCAAATTGTATTTCTTAATGTTTAGGTTAAAAGAAACATCTATATATAGGGGGGCACTTTTAATGCTTATAAGTGCTTTATGTTTTACTGTTATGAATATTCAGGTAAAGTTTTTAAAGAACTTAGAGTATTCAGCTTATCAGCTTGTATTCTTTCGTTCTTTGGGATCATTTATGCTTACTTTAGGATATTTATGGTATCATAAAATTGATTTTAAAGGATCTCAGCCTAAGCTTTTATGGGCACGTGGGATTGTAGGAGTAACTTCTATGTTGTTGTATTTTAAATCAATGAGTTATCTTCCTATAGGTACAGCAGTATCTTTACGTTATGTGTCACCTATTTTTGCAGTAATTTGGGCTGTTCTGTTTCTAAAAGAAAAAATAAAAGCTATACAGTGGCTTTATTTCTTTACGGCATTTTTGGGAGTTTTATGTATTAAGGGGGTTGATGCCGATGTTCCTTTAATAGGAGTGTTGTTAGTATTAATTTCAGCATTTTTTGGGGGACTAGTGTTTGTTTTAATCTCTAAAATAGGAAAGAAGGATCATCCAGTTGTAATTATAAATTATTTCATGGGTATTGCGACATTAATAGGTTTACTATTATCCTATTTTGATTGGAAAACACCTTTAAACCTTCAAGAATTATTGATGTTGTTTAGTTTAGGTGTTTTTGGATATTTTGGGCAGTTACTTATGACAAAGGCGTTGCAGTCAGAAAAATCCTCAGTTATTGTTCCGCTTAAGTATGTAGAGGTTATTTTTACAATGTTTGTGGGGGTGGTTTATTTTGAAGATACTTATACTTTTGTAGGGGTTATAGGTACTCTACTTGTTATTATAGCATTGTATTTAAATTTAAGAACTAAGGCGTGAAATACTGTTGATATGGAAAATTATCTATATTCCGAAAATTCAAAGAAAATTACTCGAAAAGACCGAGAAAATTTATTAAAACAAAACGCTAAGGTTATTTGGATTACAGGTTTATCTGCTTCAGGTAAATCAACTCTTGCTTATGAGTTAGAGCAGGTACTCTTTTCGGAAGGAAAGTTAGTACAGGTGTTAGATGGAGATCAGGTACGTTATGGGCTTAATAGAGATTTAAGTTTTTCGATTATAGATCGAGAGGAAAATATCCGACGTATTGCTGAGCTTGCAAAAATTTTAGCTGATACGGGTATAATTGTGATTTGTTCTTTTATAAGTCCTACCAAAAAGATAAGAGCTAAGGCTAAAGCTATTATTGGAGAACAAGACTTTGTCGAAGTTTTTGTAGATACTCCCATCGAAGTTTGTGAGTTAAGAGATCCCAAAGGTTTATATGCTAAAGCTAGAAAGCGAGAAATTACTAATTTTACAGGGGTCGATGCTCCTTATGAAGCTCCTGAATTTCCAGATATAAGGATTACTCATGAAAGATTGCCTGAAATTTCAGCTAAGGAAATTAGAGACCTTATACTAAAGTAGTACACTATCAAGTAGTTTTTTTAGTAGTATGTATGTTACTCGCTAATTTTGAATAAACATGTTCAATTACTTTACATTAGAGCATAAAAGAAATGATTTACATTCGATATAGTAATTTTTATGAGGCAAGTTGAACAAGAAACAAATAGTAAGTGTGCGAATTTTTTAATTATAAGTTGTATTATTACTAATTATTATTCTTTATACACGTCAAATTTATACCAATTGGTATTACTGTTAAGATATTAATTTTTATGAAAGGAACTTTCTCTAATTTTGTAACTATATTATTCACTTCAACATGCTTATTATCTACCCTTTGGGGAACTAACTATATTGTTGAAAATGCTAAGGAATTTGGTGTGCTAGGTACTACTTTAAAAACGGTAGTTAATTTTCCTGATATTGCTTATGGTTTTTATATAGATGAATTATCAGATAAAAAATTAGATTTAGATTATGATCTGATTAAGTATTTGAATTATGAAGAATTATCTAATGTAGCCTATACTGATGAGGTAACTTATAAACAATTATATACAGATTTCGATGAGAGTTTCCAAGAGCTTAACCAGTTGACTTATGATCTTTTTGCTTTACATACAGAATATATAGAGGATTTCAGTAAATGGAATATAGGTTTAGTTAATTTGAAAAATAATGAAAATGTTCTAAAATGGGAATTAAAAGAAGTTAGTGATGATGTAAAAGTTGATTTTGAAAAGAATTCATTAAAAAGTCCTCTGTTATTAAGAGATCGTTCTATTGTAGCATTTAGTGATGGTACAAATAATTTATATAAAATCAATAAAAATTCTGAAGTAGAATGGATTAATCATGATGCTTTTTTTCATGATACTATGAATCTCGATTATCAAGGGAATCTTTGGGTTTGCGGGAAAGATCCAAAGAAATTAGGTTACATTAATGATTGTTTAATGCATATTGATGCTCAAACAGGAAAAACACTTTCAAATAAGCCCTTGATAGAAATTTTTATAGAGAATGGTTTATCTTATTTAGCCTATGGATGTTCTAGTTTGAATGACCCAAATCAACGAAAGCCCTTTCACTTGAACGATATACAACCAGTGTTAGAAAGTTCTGAATTTTTAGAGAAAGGAGATCTTCTATTAAGTGTACGTAATAGGTCTATGATTTGTCAATATAGACCTTCTACAGGAAAAGTTATCAAAATGATTCAAAATCATCAATTCTCTTTCCCTCATGATGTCAATATTCTTTCAGGCTCTAAAATAACTTTCCTTAACCACAATTTTTCTAATTTATATTTGTCAAATAGAATGAAGGAGGAGTCTATATC
>CAYYNF010000165.1:0-5492 GCA_964472695.1 uncultured Flavobacteriaceae bacterium | reverse complement strand
AAATTTCACCTTGTATCGATAAACTGTTTTAAATGTTCTTTAAAATGTAAAATGTGTTGGATATGTGATTACTTAAGACAATTCATTATAAGAATTGATATCTTTTTTGACTATATAGACTTTCAAAAGCCTAAAGCCTCACATTTGGTACTCTACTTATTTCGTTTATATTTGGGTAGTATGGTTTATTTTGAAGTTTTAGTATCTACGATGTTTCGTAGTGATCTTAGTTTTCTAGAATCTATGTTCGTAAATAATAACATAGATGATTATGCTATTTTAGTTATTAACCAAACTAATAGGGGAGAGGAGCTTAAAAGTAAACAATCTAATGTAAGGGTTGTAAACTCTTATGATCGTGGTACGTCCTCTAGTCGGAATTTAGCGATCACTCATACGAAAGCTGATTATGCACTTTTTGCTGATGATGATACTGTGTTTGTAACTAATTTTGAACAAATAATTTTAAGAGAATTTGAGAAATATACCGATGCTTACCTCATTACTTTTGAGTGTACTACAGGTGATCTTTACCACAAACACACACGTTATCCTAGTCCTGGTAAACATACTAAGAAGAGCTTGAAGCCCATACATATGGTGGTAATGGCAATAAGGGTAGAGGTATTAAAGGCTGCTAATGTCTATTTTAATCCGTATTTCTCACTGGGAGGTTTATTTAGTGGGGGAACAGAGTATGTGTTTTTGAGGGCTGCATATGATAAAAAATTGATAGCGTATCATGTAGACCAAAACATTGTGCATCACCATGAGTTATCCTCAGGAAAGATGATGGCAGCCAATCGTAATTTACATACTCGTGCTGCTCGTGTAAATCATTTTTATGGGGTTTTATGTGCTTATATTTGGTTGGGTAAGTATATTTTATTTTTATGGCGAAATGACTATATTTCTTCTTGTCAAATTGCAGAAAAGTATCAGGCAGGTAAAAAAGGTATTCAAGATTATCAAAACTTACTTCGTCAAGGTGCTATTAAAAGACCTTCATTACTATGAAAACTTCCTTAGAAGATTGTAAACTGATAGATGTTCCTGTAGTTCACGATTATCGTGGTAACTTGGGGGTTATCGAAAAACAAGTACTTCCGTTTACCTTTAAAAGAATTTATTATTTATTCGATATTCCTAGTAATTCTACAAGAGGTGGACATGCTCATATTGCACAACAAGAGTTTTTAATAGCTTTAAGTGGTAGTTTTGATGTAGTTTTAAATGATGGTAAAGCACAACAAAAAATAACTTTGAATAAACCTAATAAGGGCTTACTTATTTCCACAGGTATTTGGCGTGAACTCGAAAATTTTTCTTCAGGGGCTGTTTGTATGGTAGTTGCATCTGATGTTTATGATGAATCAGATTATATAAGAAATTATCAAGTTTTTTTGAATACGAAATTGTAGTTTCTACTAAAAGCGGTCAACAAGAGTTTTTTTATAACTCGATCAGTCATCATTTAATTCAATTATAAGTTTACATATAGATTTTTACAAGTGTTTATTTTTGAGGAGCATTATATTTACGTCTTATAGATCTACGTGTATCTTTGTATATTCTTGTTTCTGTATTTTGTTTGGCTCTAATAGTCCTTAATAATTTATCAGCTTCGAACCTTACCCTTGAAGGCATCTGTTCCACCACAGCATCAATAACAAATGGTTTTTGTCTATGCATAAGCTGTTTTAATTCTTCATTATTCATTGGTCTTTCATAGTTTTTATTACGTTTATATAATGTGTTTAAATGAGAAATACGACGAGACATATCAGAAGTATAAAGGTGTTTTGCATGGTTGGATAAGCCTATAGCAATCTTATTCAGAACACGATTCCCTTGTTCTGTTAAATGATCCAAATTTATATTTGGCTCTAAACTACGAAGGCATTTTTCTAATTCCTTCCTAAAATAAAGACAGGGATCTTTCTCTTGTGTCAATAATTCATTTAAAGTTAATTCTTTACTTCTTTCTATAATAGGGAGTTCATAACCTTTCATGCTTATTTTTTTATATTTTATCTAAATAAAAATCATTAAAACAACAATAACGTTTTCGTGTTTGTTTAAGAATATATGTTCTTTATAACAGTATACAAAAAACGAGCTATCATCATTGGACTATAGTTTTTTTATGCAATTATAGTAAAAAATCAACTTACGAAAACGTTTTTTTAAGGGTTTCATATTCGATAAAAAAACTTATTTAAGTATCTATTTATTTTTCAATAAAATACATTTAAATATTTTCAGTGAGTTATTGATAAAAGTTTATAAGCTCATTCTTTTGCTACAGATAATTTGATGGTGGAATACAAAAAAATCACATATAACCATGGTCATATGTGATTTTTGTCACTCAATACTACTTAGTAGTATGTATGAGAAATATATTATTGCTAAATTCTATTAATGTTTAAAAAGATCTAGGTTTGTATTTTGAAGCAACATCAGCAATAGCTTTAATATGCTCAGGTGTGGTTCCACAGCACCCACCTATAATGTTGATAAGTTTTTTTTCTAGAAATTCTTTTATCTGAGCAGCAGTTTCCTCAGGAGTTTCGTCATATTCACCAAAAGCATTTGGCAACCCTGCGTTTGGATGTGCTGATATATTAAAGCTGGCATTTTTTGCAAGTACCTCTAAGTGTGGGGTTAATTGATTGGCTCCTAAAGCACAATTAAACCCAATACTCATCATAGGTATATGTGACATTGATACAAGGAAAGCCTCAGCTGTTTGTCCTGAAAGTGTACGTCCACTAGCATCTGTAATAGTTCCACTTACCATAATAGGAATATCTATATTACGTTCATCCTTGATCTCTTCAATAGCAAATACAGCAGCTTTGGCATTCAATGTGTCGAAAACTGTTTCTACAAGTAATATATCTACACCACCATCTATTAAGGCTTCTGCCTGTTGTTTATAGGCAATACGTAATTGATCAAAAGTAATTGCTCTAAATCCAGGGTCATTTACATCAGGCGACATACTTGCTGTACGGTTAGTAGGTCCCATAGCTCCAGCCACGAAACGAGGCTTGTTAGGGTTTTTTGCTGTAAATTCGTCTGCGACTTCTTTAGCTATTTTAGCCGATTCGTAATTAAGCTGATACACGTAATCTTCCATTGCATAATCCTCCATTGCAATGGAAGTACTTGAAAAGGTATTCGTTTCTGCAATATCTGATCCCGCTTCAAAATATTGTGCATGAATATTTTTTATGGCTTCAGGTTGAGTAATACTTAACATATCGTTATTCCCCTGAACAGGTTGTTCCCAGTCCTTAAACTGGCTTCCTCTATAATCCTCTTCCGTAAATTTGTAACGCTGAATCATAGTTCCCATAGCACCATCTAATACGAGAATACGTTCTTTTAGAATATCTAAGATTTTTGTCATAAAAAATAGTCCTTTTTAGCTTTAATTATGTAATATTGATGTACAAAGAAAATATTTTGTCTATTTAAAAGTAAATATTTTCAATCCTTACACTTTCTTTAAACGAAACACAAAGTACGATAATACAAGATTGGTATGCAACTTAACGGATTATAAAATAGCTATTTTTTAAGAGTATCAATAGAGATGCTATCCTTGATTAATAATTGCTAGTTACCTTATTATTAACTATATTTTGCAAACCTTTTTATTAATACTAAAACACTCATTTCATATTAAATCAATAGGACTGGTATTACTTGACTTAGTAAATAGGTTTGAGAGGTATTGAAAATATCAGTAACCTCTATATTTCATAATTTTAAAAGTAGCACTTATGCTCTTGGAAGACAATACACCAACTGATATTACCTCATTTTACAATAATACCTTACAACTAAAAGGTATAAAAGGTGAATATATATATGAAAAAGTAACACAGACAGGTACCTTTTACGAAATAGAAATGCTGAAGTATATACAATCTCTTCAATTAACAAATACGGTTTTAGATATAGGTGCTAATATTGGTAATCACACCTTATTTTTTGCCTCACAATGCAATTTTAGTAATGTTATTGCAGTAGAGCCTTATATGCCTATATACAATATTTTAGAGGAGAATATACGACTGAATAAAATAGTAGAAAAAGTAGAGCTACATTTCAATGCTATAGATAACATTGATGGTAGGGAAGTGTGTATTGAACCCGCAACAACTGAAAACTTAGGGAAAACAAAAGTAAAGGAAGGTAGAGGTATACCTACAGTAACCATTGATAAAATTGCAGAGAGGAGAAAAGTTGATTTAATAAAAATAGATGTTGAAGGTTATGAACTAAAAGCCTTAGAGGGAGCTGTACATACCCTAACCAACCAAAAACCTGTATTGTTTGTAGAAGCATACTCTAGTAAAGAAAAAGACCCTATTGATGCGTTTTTAAAACCGTTTGGTTACAGTTCTAAAAAAGTATTTGGAATCACTTCGACTTATGAATATCGCTATACCACTTAAAAATAAAAAAGCTTGTGTACTATTTAAGTTACACAAGCTTTTCTTTAGGCTTCAATAGAAGTTTCATTTTTGGTAATAGATCTATTCATTATAAGATCCAGATATTGATTTATTTTATCTTTAAGATCTTTACGGTGTACAATAAAATCCAAAAAGCCATGTTCTAGTAGGAATTCTGCAGTTTGGAATCCTTCAGGAAGTTCTTTTCCCGTAGTGTCTCTTACTACTCTTGGTCCTGCAAAAGCTATTAAAGCTCCTGGCTCTGCAATGTTAATATCTCCTAACATTGCAAATGAAGCTGTGATACCTCCTGTAGTAGGATCTGTACACAGAGATATGTAAGGTAGTCCTTTTTTTGAGAGTAGGCTTAACTTAGCAGATACTTTAGCCATTTGCATAAGTGAGTGTGCTGCCTCCATCATACGTGCACCACCTGACTTTGAAATAATCATGACCGGTAATTCATTTTGGATAGCATAATCGATAGCTCGTGCGATCTTTTCCCCCATAACACTCCCCATAGACCCACCTATGAAGGCGAAGTCCATACAAGCAATCACGAGTTCCTTTCCGTGCGATTTACCTACAGCAGTTCGTACAGCATCTTTTAATTTTGTTTTCGCTTGTGCTTGCTTTAGTCTATCCTTATATTTTTTAGTATCTTCAAAATCTAAGGGGTCTTTTGAAACTATATTCTCGTTTAGCTCTACAAATGTGTTATCATCAAATAAAATGCTAAAATATTCTTTACTACCAATACGAACATGGTACCCATCTTCTGGGCTTACGTAAAAGTTTTTCTCTAGTTCTTTAGATTCAATTACCTTACCTGTAGGTGATTTATACCAAAGTCCTTTAGGTACGTCTTTTTTTTCTTCTGTAGGTGTTTGAATTCCTTTTTCTGTTCTTTTAAACCAAGCCATATCTAAATTATAATGAGAGCTACTTTATCACTAAAATAACAAGTAACTAATTGTTTATAAATGCGGGGTGAATTTTATCTATATTAAGATAAAAAAG
>CAYYNF010000164.1:0-5503 GCA_964472695.1 uncultured Flavobacteriaceae bacterium | reverse complement strand
AAATAATAATCAATAGATTAAAGTAAATATTAACAATCTTATTTAAACATGCTCTCATTAACAGAAAACACTAACTTCTAATACCAATTAAAATATTATTTATCGTATGAATAAGTTGAATTATTTTTTCTTTATAGAAAAAATGAATTTTAAGCTTCAGAAGGGTACACAAAATATATTTTGTGTACCCTTCTGAAAAAGTTATTTGATAATTTAGAGACAAAATATACCTCTAAGAAGGAATTAGAAAAAGCCCAAAAGAAACTCGCAGAACGCCTATTTTTATCAAGTGAGTGTCTCGTCCTAAAATAATAATACATTCCAAAATATATCTAAAAATAATAAGGAAGGACTATTTATTTCTAACTTCTAGTTCTTCTAGCTTCAACTTAAACTGTAACCATTCCTTAAGTTTCTTTATATTTTCTGTTTTACGCTCTATTGAGATATCTTTATCCCAATCCACATAAAATATATCAATACCATCTATATGCTTAAGGTCTGTTTCCGTAACAAAAGCATGTGAAAATGACACCAAGTTAGGATAATTGATTTTTACTTCTTTAGCCAATTCCAATACAGGAATTTTTGTTTTTTTAACAGCAGTCTCCATGGTAACCAACTGCTGATTCAGCTTAGAAATGATACTATCCTTTTGCTTAATCAAGATTCTATTTTCATAATATAAATCTTGGAGTAAGCCCTCCTTTACACGACTCGAAAGTTCCTTAGCTATTTCTTCAGACTTATCTTCTCCTTGTTTCACTACAATAGTGGATCCTTCCAAACGATCGTCTTTTCCTAATTTTTGTTGCCATACAGTAATTGTCTTTTCAGGAACAATATCACCTATCATATAAACAATTACTTCTTTTTCTTCATAAGACACATTAGTCTTAACAACCTCTGCTCCATCAAACAAAACTTCTGTTTCTATAAAAGTATTTGCTTGATTTTCATAAAGAGTACGGTTTAAAATTTCTATAAAGAAATAAATACTAGGAGCTATGATAACAACCCCTACAAAAGCAATAATTCTATTGTTCTTTTTGCGTTGTGCAGCAGTAGCATACCTTGCCAAAGGAAATCGTAAATACTTGACTCCAAAATAGGTGGACAATGCTATAAAAAAGGTATTGATACCAAAAAGATACAAAGCACCAAAAAAGAAATCATAATGCCCCGTCGCCAAACCAAAACCAGCAGTACATAAAGGAGGCATTAGGGCCGTAGCTATAGCTACACCTGGTATAGCATTCGACTTTTCCTTTCGGCTACCTGCTACAATACCTGCAAGTCCCCCTACAAAAGCGATAAGCACATCTAGTAAGGTAGGCTCTGTTCTATTTAATATTTCGTTAGAAGGAATTCGAAATGGAGAAATCCTAAAATAAATGAATGCTGTAGTAATACTCAACAAAACCATTACCCCAAAATTAATAAGGGATCTTTTAAAAGTATCTAAATCATTAATCCCTATTGAAAGTCCAATACCTAAAATAGGTCCCATTAATGGAGATATTAACATGGCCCCAATTACCACTGCGGTAGAATTCGTATTTAACCCTATAGAAGCTATCAGAATTGAAAAAATCAAAATCCAAGCTGTATGTCCTTGAAAGGGAATATCTTTCTTAATACCTTCAATAGTATCATCGTAATGAACACCTTGTCGAATATCAAAAATCTCAACCAGAAACTTTTTTAACTCATATACTAATTCTTTAACGTTTAAATCTTGTAAAGATTTTAAATTAGATTGCTCACTAGAATTATTCTCGTTTTCCTCCATTTACTATTGTTATAATTCACCAAATTGATTAATAGCTTTAGCCGATATATTTTTTATAAACTGTTCCTTGTTTTGAGGATAGATCAGTAATACGTTATCACGATCAACAATGATGTAATCATTTACACCATCCAAAACCATTACACGATCTTTATTAGAGGAAAAAATAATATTTCGAGAAGAATTCTCAGTAGACACCTTTGCCCCTAGTATTACATTTTGATCATTATTTGACCTACCATTTTCATGTAACTTATCATAGAGTGACCCCCAAGTACCAAGGTCATTCCAATCAAAATTCACAGGTAATACATATACTTTCTTCGATTTTTCCAATATCGCATAATCAATAGAAATATCTTCTGCCTTAGGGTAATTTTGTCTTACAAACTCCTTCTCAGCTTCGGTATTCAGCATATCATATCCTTTATTAAAAAGCTTATACATTTGAGGCTGATATTTCTCAAAAGCTTTTAAAATACTGGTAGCTTTCCATACGAATATTCCTGCATTCCAAAGAAAGTTCCCTGAAGATATAAACTTCTTTGCAGTATCATAATTTGGTTTTTCTCGGAACTGCATCACCTTCTTTAGTTCATCTTGGTCATCGATACGGTATTGAATATAACCATAACCCGTATTAGGAAAAGTAGGACGAATTCCTAGGGTATATAAATTATTAGATATAGCTGCTGCACTAAAACACTCATCTAAATCCAACCCAAAAGCTTGCTCATTTTCGATCCAGTGATCACTAGGTGCCACTAAAATTAAAGCATCAGGATTTTTCTTTTTGATCTTAAGCGAAGCATATAAGATACAAGGTGCTGTATTACGCATAGCAGGCTCTGTTATTACCTGACTTTCTTCAATCTCATCTAACTGTTCTAATACTAATCCAGAATATTTTTCATTCGTTAAGATCATTATATTTTCAGCAGGAATACTTTTCTTCAATCTATCAAAAGTTGTCTGAATTAAAGTACGCCCCGTACCCAACATATCGTGAAACTGTTTCGGATACTTTTTAGTACTTACTGGCCAAAAGCGAGATCCCACTCCACCAGCCATTAATATGGCATATTTATTTGCATTCATAGTAAAAAATGTTTTAGTTGTTAAATATCATTAACCTTCCCAACTAGGAAGATGGTTTAGTTCCTTAAATTTAAGCATTTATTGGCTGAACTATAGTATGAGGCTGGAACAAATAAAGCTTTCCTGTATTAATCTCCTTACACTCATACCTTTTAGTTTTCTTATTCACTATTTTAAAAATTCGATTATGTTGATAACGAAAAATATCCCCCAACATTAGCTCATGTATTGTACAAGTACTCGTATCTTTCTTTTCATCATACTTCCGTAACACTAAACTCAAACGAGAGTCGGTACTAGTACTTGCTGTTGGATGCTGAAAATGTACTCGTAGTACCTTTAGCAATTCCAAGGGAAAGATACCCGTATTTAACAAGGGATTCATCAGTTCTCGATATAGAGATTTCCATTCCTTTCCATGAGGTTTAACACTTTGTCCATATCGACGATAAGTAAATAAATGTGCAAACTCATGAATCGTAGTGATCAAAAACGCATACTTATTCAATGAAGCATTTACAGTTATCACTTCCTGTTGGTTAGCCTTTACGGAGAAATCACCCTTTTTAGAACTACGTTCACCTACAACTTTAAAATGTACATTCGTATCTCGAATAAGAAATGCGATGACATCTATGGCATTATCTGGTAAATATTTAACTAAAATATCATTCATCACAACTATGGTGTTGAATTAGATACCTCTAATACCTTCCCATTATAATAAGTGGCACCTGTAAGTGCAAAATCTAAAATATAAGCTGCCATACTTTCGGGCTTCATATCTGTCTTATAACCCGGAAATGCCTCCTCTAACATTTCAGTTTGCACAGCACCTAACGCCAAAGCATTAAAAGCTATACCTCGCTCTTTATATTCCTCTGCAAGAACCTCGATAAGTGTTATCAATGCCCCCTTACTAGAACTGTAAGCTGATAAGCCTGGGAATTTGGTACTCCCTCGTACCCCACCAATACTACTCACACCTACTACATGTGAACCACTACTCATATATTTTGATACAGCTTTAGTTAACATAGCCACACCAAAAACGTTAACATCATAAATAGCTTTATATTCATCATAATTTAACATTGATAGTGGTTTTGCTATTAATTTTCCTGCGTTATGGATCAATATATCTACACAAGAATCAAAATGCTGTAATACATACTCCGAAACTTTATCAATAGCCTGTTGACTGGTTATATCAAAAGAGAAAGCATGTACATTTTCAAATTTTAGAGCCTCTATCTCAGCTGTTTTTCTTGATAAAGCAAGTACCTTGTAACCTTTAGATGCAAACTGTTTTACAAGTTCCAAACCAATTCCCCTACTGGTACCTGTAATAATTATATTTTTCATTAGTGTATCTTATTGAATTGTAGCCATACGGTCTTACTAGGTTAAAATAATACCACACCTTTCATACATACAGCTCTATAATATTTTCAAAGTTATCCTTTTTTAGGAAATATTAACTAGACATAACATTGAAGTTCTTATTGAAAAATAGCTGTTAACTCAAAATGTATCGTTTATTTGCTTTCTTTTTTAAAACTACTATTTATAAAATGAAAGAATCTTTTACTAAAGAAACAAAGAATCGAAAACTCACACCCATACCTGAGAATGCAGAAGAATTGAAACCCTTCGATTTTAGCACATTCAAAGAAAGAGTTGAACAAGCAGAAAACTACGACTTATTTCTAAATGCTGATCAACGCCTTATAAGAGAACAAAATCTAATAGATGCTAGTAGGAGAGAAATTCAACTAAGAGGAAGAGCTAAAGGAACTCCTTTTAAACAAAACAGTACCTCTAGACCTTTAAAGAATTATAGGACACCTGGATTTAGGGGTGGGGCTAATTTTTCGTTACTAAAACTCGCTAAATATTTCACTGAAATATTTAATAAGGATGAGTTTCAAAATATAGATCCCGATACCTTAAACCATTATAAAACTATCGCTAGAGCAATACAAAGAAATAGTCAAAAGAATCCTGATTCTTTAAAGTACCACAACTTGAAAAACGTAAAAATTTGCAGAGAATTTCTAGACTTTTGCTTTGAACATAAAAATGCATTCTCAAGCCCTGAACAACATATATTTATTAACTTACTCGAAAGAAATATTAATTCACAACAAAGCCCTTCTTCTTCTGTACCTATTAGAGGATCCAACCTGCTGCTACTTAAACTAACTGAATGTTTCTCTGAAGTATCTAATAATAATGGTTTTGAAAATGTACCTCCCAATACCTTAAATCAGTATAAGAATATCGCTAATGCAATACAAAGCAATATTCAGAATAACGCTGAATTACTAGAAAGTACCAATTTAAAAGATCTCCAAATTTGTAAAGATTTCTTAAATTTTTGCTTTCAACACAAGACTGCTTTCTCAATCCCAGAACAACGTACATTAATTGACCTTCTACACTTAAAAAGAACAAAGACACCATCAGAAAATATTGCAAGAAGCATAAATAAAACCCTTAGAAGGAAACGTAATAGAGGGAGTAAACTGTAGAATAGCGAAATTAAATCTATAATTAATAATATTTCAATGGGTATAAGTTCCCAGAGAAAAGAGTGGAGACAATCAATTT
>CAYYNF010000163.1:0-5514 GCA_964472695.1 uncultured Flavobacteriaceae bacterium | reverse complement strand
AAAGTAGACATAGCTATGGAATATGCAAAAAAAATCATCAAACAACCGAATACCCGAAATTTCATAGACTACATGATTATGTACGGTAAACGCTATTATTTCATATCAAAGGTATTACCCAACCTTAACACACCACAACACCTATCCTACACTGATTCAGAATACAACTGGGCTGAAACCAACGAAGCTTTCATTTGGCGCTATTTCATTGAAAAAGAATTACTATACAAAACCGACAAAAATCTACTAACTAGATTCATATACCCTGCCCCCTTTTCTAAATTTTACTTAGAGACCGACAGACAAACAACTGCTGAAATTGGAAAATATATTGGCTATAAAATTGTAAAATCTTTCATAGAAAACAACGACACTAATCTAAATGAACTTATAACACTTGATGCTAATACAATTTTTAAAAGATCAAAATACAAACCAAAAAAATAACAATCAACAGGATTCTAGCACAAAATGAACTTTAACCACAACTAAGGCTACGCTTAAAATTTATCCTTTATACAAAGGAAACAATTCAATTTATTTACATAATAGAAACTAAAAACACACCAAGAAAACCAATACAACAGAAAAGTTAACAACTCCCCCCTACCGAAAGACAATACAAAGCCAAATAACACCTTCTTACTTTAAACTCAAAAAAACAACCTAATTTTAGCCATTCTTAATTTTGAACCAGCTCTCTACAAATTGTATCTTTGACAAGATAAAAACGACAATCATATGCGAGAATCAGAAATCACTTTAAAAATAAGCCTTGACGAAAATAGAGTCCCTGAAAAACTTAACTGGTCTGCAGAGGATGGAGGTATAAAAGATAAAGATACTAAAGCCCTACTACTTTCTGTATGGGACAGTAACTCAAAAGAAAACCTCACAATTGACTTATGGACTAAAGATATGCCTGTAGATGAAATGAAACTATTCTTTCACCAAACACTGGTATCAATGACCAATACTTACAAACGGGCCACTCAAGATGAAAAGATGGCCGCTACAATGAAAGACTTTACTGATTATTTTGCTGAAAAGCTAGAACTTTACAAATAAAATCACAACAAAAAAATAAAGCTGGTAATCAAGAAATTACTAGCTTTATCAACTATTCTTAGGAATAACTTACTCCCTAAATATTTCCTCCTGGCCTCTTCTCAATCACAGGAGCTACAACTCCAATCAGTTCATTATAAACAACCTCTTTTTCTAGAAGAAGTTTATGATGAAAGTTCAACTTTGCTGTTATAGCTTCTAATAACATTTCCGAAACATCAACTCTCTTTTCTCCAACTAATTCAAACCCCTCTAAACTACTGTTATCCAATATTATTTGAGTATCACTATTTAAGCTTAGCTTTAAACTAGGAAGATCCTCTGACAGCTTATAATCCCAAAATCCATTTTTAAGCCTTGCATTAGGATCTAGCATACAAAAAGCCAACTTTGTATACAATAAACTATACTGTTCACCTGTTTTATACCTTAATATAAACTCTGTATTAGGTTTTAACAATAAACACTCATCGAATAGACTAGATTTAGTGAAACTATTTTTTTGTGAATAGAAATTACCTTCACTTACCTCCTCTGATTTCGTTAAATTAAATATTTGACTCCAAATTGACATCTATACTAGGTTTAAACTTTTTAACTTAAATTATCACATTGACAAACTACATATTATCCGAAAAAACAACATTTTCAACGATCATAAATTTATAAATTAGTTTTATAAAAAAGATAAATTAAGCATAAAAATCAGTGAAACACTATTAACATTCAGCGAAATAAAAAAACAACGTACTGTATTTTAAATAAATAAAAAAAACACCTAATTTTAATTAGGTGTTTTTTACAGAAAATTTCATAATCGCTAAATAGCCGAATAAGAAGACAAATTTCTATCTATTTTCTTTACTAAAGCCTGTAACACCTTACCTGGTCCAACCTCTATAAAGTTATCAGCTCCATCTTTAACCATATTTTGAACACTCTGAGTCCATTTGACTGGTGCTGTCAATTGAGCAACTAAATTCTTCTTAATTTGTTCTGAAGAAGTTACCGCAAGCGTAGTTACATTTTGATAAACAGGACATATTGGCTCTTGAAAATCTATTTCAGCAATAGCTTTTGCCAACTCTTCCCTAGCGGATTCCATAAATTTAGAGTGAAATGCACCACTTACTGGTAGAATCAAAGCACGCCTAGCCCCCTTATCTTTTAATTGCTCACATGCCTTCTGAACAGCTTCAACACTTCCTGAAATTACAATCTGTCCTGGGCAATTATAATTCGCCGCAACAACATCACTCCCTATACTTCCACAAACTTGTTCTACAACACTATCCTCTAAGCCTAATATAGCTGCCATTGTAGACTGAGATAACTCACAGGCTTCCTGCATTGCCAAAGCTCTCTTAGATACTAAATTTAATCCATCTTCAAAAGATAGTACTCCAGCAGCTACCAAAGCAGAAAACTCACCTAAAGAATGCCCCGCTACCATATCTGGATTAAAATCATCGCCCAAAATCTTAGTCAATGCAATAGAATACAAAAATATAGCAGGCTGAGTTACCTTTGTTTGCTTTAATTCTTCTGCAGTACCTGTAAACATAACATCCGTTATTGAAAAACCTAAAATACTATCAGCTTGATCAAAGAGGCTTTTCACCTCACTATATTTTTCATAAAGATCTTTACCCATCCCTACAAACTGAGCTCCTTGCCCAGGAAAAACATATGCCTTCATAAATTGTTACTTTTATTTATCGTCTTTACTAAAAAACTACTATCTAAGCTTTTATTTTTTAGAAATCAAAAGTAGCTAATTTATACCAATTGAAAATTAAGATACCCCATATAAGTCGTTTCTTTTTCCCTTCTAGTGTAAAATAATTTTCAACCATAGCTAAGACAGTGTTTTACCCCACTTCCTCCTACAAGAAAAAAATAATTCAATTGGGTAAAAAGAAAGATCTTTTAAAATTCACCTTTTACGAACTTAAAAGCTGTTTATGAATCATGATTAATTCTGTGATACGTTAAAAACGTAAAATCATACTTGTGCTTCTGATCTTTAGCAACTTTCTCACTCTTAGACAATTTCCAGGAATCCATATCTATTTCCGGAAAACAAGTATCTCCCTTAATATCAGCATGAACTCTAGTCAACTCTATAATATCAGCAACTTCCATAGACTGCTTATAAATTTCCCCCCCTCCTATTATATATATTTTTTCACTTTCTTTTTTTGCAACTGCAATAGCTTTCTCTAAAGAAGCTACCACAATCACTCCTTCCTTAGAGTAATTTTTATTTCTAGTAACAACAATATGCTTTCTATTAGGAAGGATACCAGGAAGAGATTGAAAAGTTTTTCTTCCCATAATAATAGGGTGACCTGTAGTTAAAGCTTTAAATCGTTTGAAGTCTTTAGGTAAATGCCATAATAGGTCGTTATCTTTTCCGATGATATTATTTTCTGAAGCAGCCACAATGATCACTATCATAAAGTATATTTTTTACAAAAATACAATATCTAAAGAATAGGATAGTTGATTATTAACCAATAAATATACAACAGAGAGACAAGCATAGCTATGATTTAATTTTTTGAATACAATTATAGGAACAAAAAGTTAGTAAACTTACAAAACACTTACTTGAGAACTATACTTGTAGGATCTCTGTAGTTAAAAAAAAAGGTAGTAAGTTAAACTTACTACCTTTATATCATAAATATTGTATCACTATTTCAAGACATGACACGGTTACCGAATACACATCAGATACAGTAACATTATTTCTTATACATTACTTTATGCACTGCTTTAACAACATCTTCGTTATTAGGCAACCACTCCTCTAGTAAAGTAGGTGAATACGGTGCTGGAGTATCAGCTGTATTAATCTTAATTACAGGAGCATCTAAATAATCAAATAATTGATGTTGGACTTGATAAGTAATTTCAGAAGCAATGTTAGCTAATGGCCAAGCTTCTTCTAAGATAACTAATCGATTAGTCTTTTTTACAGAAGTAAAGATCGTTTCCAGATCGAGAGGTCTTACCGTTCTTAAATCGATAATTTCACAAGAGATTCCTTCCTTTTCTAATTTTTCAGCAGCAACAAAAGCCTCTTTTATAATCTTCCCGAAAGAAACAATAGTCACATCCTTACCTTCTCTTTTTATATCAGCAACACCAATAGGTAATACATATTCCCCATCAGGTACTTCACCTTTATCACCATACATTTGTTCACTTTCCATGAAAATTACAGGATCATTATCACGAATAGCGGCTTTTAATAAACCTTTTGCATCATAAGGATTTGAAGGAACAATTACCTTTAGACCAGGAGTATTAGCAAACCAGTTTTCAAAAGCCTGAGAGTGTGTTGCCCCTAACTGCCCAGCAGAAGCCGTAGGTCCTCTAAATACAATCGGACAAGGAAATTGCCCTCCTGACATCTGTCTAATTTTAGCAGCATTATTGATAATTTGATCAATTCCAACTAGAGAGAAGTTAAAAGTCATATACTCCACAATAGGTCGATTACCATTCATAGCACTTCCTACAGCTATACCTGCGAAACCTAATTCAGCAATAGGAGTATCTATTACACGTTTTGGACCAAATTCATCTAACATTCCCTTACTGGCTTTGTAAGCTCCGTTATATTCAGCAACTTCTTCACCCATTAAGTAAATAGATTCGTCTCTACGCATTTCTTCAGACATAGCTTCACAAACAGCCTCTCTTAATTTTTTTGTTCTCATGGACTAAAACTTAAATTTTTAAATAGTTATGTTACTATACTGAAGTAACGTCACAAATGTAATTAAATTAAATAATGCGTAAAAGTGCTTTTTTTAAAAAAAACTGTGCACGCATAGTATTTTTACCCTTTATTTTGTAAATTGCTCCCGAAGATAAATCTATAATTAACGTGAGAATACCTAAATGTATTTAGAGATGCTAAGGTATTTTCGTAAAAAAATAAATTGTGAAGATATTAGTATGTATTAGTCATGTACCAGACACGACTTCAAAAATTAATTTTATAGACAATGATGCTAGTTTTGATAAAAATGGGGTTTCTTTTGTGATTAACCCTAATGATGAATTTGGATTAACTAGAGCAGTTTGGTTTAAAGAGAAGGCACAAGCTTCTGTAGATGTGATAACGGTAGGAGAATCTGATGTTGAACCTACATTAAGAAAATGTTTAGCTATTGGTGCTGATACTGCCATCCGTGTTAATGCGAACCCACAAGATTCTTTTCAGGTAGCTACAGAAATAGCTAAAATTGCAAAAGAAGGAGCATATGATTTGGTAATTGCAGGAAGAGAGTCTATAGATTATAATGGAGGTGTAGTACCTGGTATGGTTGCTAGACTTATTGATGCTAGTTTCGTAAATACTTGTATTGGCGTGGAAGTACAAGGAACAGAAGCAACAGTAGAGCGTGAAATAGATGGAGGAAAAGAAAC
>CAYYNF010000162.1:0-5519 GCA_964472695.1 uncultured Flavobacteriaceae bacterium | reverse complement strand
TTACTAATGTATTTGAATAAGATTCTGAAAAATCACCTTTACGTTTTAGCCTCTTAAATCATTTGTGCGTATTGTTTAAGAAGAAAAAAACTAAGGTTTTTTTAATCAATTTTTTGTGCATCTTTGCGTGCACCATTATTTTTCAATATTTGTTTTTTAGAAAAAAATAGACATCATAAACATGCAGAAAAAATACTCATTCCTAGACAAGTTACTTCGTATTGTAAAACACAAACTATTTAAAAAAGGGTATCACCTTCCTAATTGGGTAGTGTTCTTAATGGATACATTTGGAGTGTATATATGCTATCTAATTGCTCATATTTTATTAATAGGAGTTATGAACAACACTTCTTATGCATTTTTTTCAATGTATCAAAGTTTAGCAATTATATCGGTACATTCACTTTTCTTTGTGATATCGGGTACCTATAAGAGTAGTATTAGGCACTTTTCATTTCGTGACTTTGTAAAGAAATTTAGAGTTTTGTCTACCGCAGTAGCCACTATTATGATTGGTAATTTTATCATTCGAAAGTTAGATCAGCCACTCTTTTTGAATACAGAGTTACTTATAGGTTTTGTACTTTCATGTGTTCTTGTTTTTAAAACACGTATTCTGGTTAAATTTACTTATAACTACATAATGACCAAAGGGATGAGAAACTCTTTCCTAAAATTAGGAATTGTAGGAGCTACGCCCAATGCAATTAGTATTGCAGAAGCCCTGTTACAAGAAACCTCTAAACGTTATGAATTGACTGCATTTTTGGTATCTAACACCTACTTAAATACAGCTAATAAACAAGTACTAGGGAAACCTGTTATCTTATATCAGGATTTACGAATGTTAAAACAAACTATTAAAAGTCAAAAATTAGATGCTATTGTATTAGCAAATACGAATTTGAGATCAGATGACTTATTTGCATTAGTAGATTATTGTGCAGAGTATAATATAAGTGTACTTAACGCTCCTATTGTTGGTGATAAATCATCCAAAACAGTTAGCAAGCAAATTAAAGAGATTCGTATTGATGACTTATTAAACAGAAAACCTATTGAAATTGATGATACCGCCAAGAAAGAAGAGTATCGTAATAAACGTATCCTTGTAACAGGTGCAGCAGGTTCTATTGGAAGTGAAATATTAAGACAACTATTTAAATATGATCCTGCATTAGTAGTGTTAGTAGATCAGGCAGAAACTCCTGTACATAGTATTTCTGTTGAGGTAAGTAATAAATTTCCTGAAGCTAATTTCGAGGCTGTTGTTGCTGATATAACTAATAAGAAACGTTTACACCAATTATTTGATCGTTATAATTTCGATATTGTATTTCACGCGGCAGCTTATAAGCATGTTCCTTTAATGGAAAAAGACCCAGAAGAAGCCATTATGGTAAATATTGGAGGAACTAAAAATTTAGCTGATCTATCTGTCGCTTTCGAGGTTGATAAATTTGTAATGGTTTCCACTGATAAAGCTGTAAACCCAAGTAATGTTATGGGAGCTAGTAAGCGTCTTGCTGAAATGTATGTACAATCCATGTTCTTTAAACATCAAGAACAAAACAACACAGTAACTAAATTTATTACAACACGTTTTGGAAATGTACTTGGTTCTAATGGTTCGGTAGTACCCTTATTTAAAAAGCAAATTGAAGCCGGAGGACCAGTAACCATTACACACCCTGATATTATTCGTTACTTCATGACTATTCCAGAGGCTTGTAATTTAGTACTTGAAGCTGGAGCTATGGGTAATGGTGGTGAAATTTACCTATTTGATATGGGAGCACCTGTAAAAATTATGGATCTTGCGAAACGTATGATTAAAATGTACGGCTATATCCCTAATAAAGATATTGAAATTAAAGTTACAGGATTAAGACCCGGAGAAAAACTCTATGAGGAATTGCTTTCCGATAAAGCAGTTACTATGCCTACACATAATGAAAAGATAATGATAGGTGTAGAGCGTAGTTTAAACTATGCAGAAATTAGTGCTGCTGTAACTACGTTGCTAAAAAGTACTTTAAGAGATGAAGTTTCTCAGCACGAATTAATTAAACAAATAAAAATGTTAGTACCTGAATATAAAAGTCTCAATTCTAAGTTTGAAACTCTAGATAAATAGTTAGGGTAACAGAAATTACAAGAATAATCATACTCAATTCTATAAATTAGGTCAGCATATAAACAATGCTGACCTAATTTTTTAGTACTTTTAGAGCAACTCTTTTTTAAAAGTATTAATTTTTTAGTGCTTTGATAAAAAAGTGATCTAACACATTGAAGGAAAACGTGAAAAAAATATTAGTAACAGGAGGAGCTGGTTTTATTGGTTCACATTTGTGTGAACGACTACTCAAAGAAGGAAATGAAGTAATTTGTTTAGATAATTATTTCACAGGGAGTAAGTATAACGTACTTCACTTATTAGATAATCCTTATTTCGAGTTGGTACGCCACGATATTACAACACCTTATTTTGCTGAGGTCGATGAGATTTATAATTTAGCTTGTCCAGCCTCACCAGTACATTACCAATATAACCCTATAAAGACAGTAAAGACTTCTGTAATGGGAGCAATTAACACCTTAGGGTTAGCAAAGCGTGTAAAAGCGAAAATTCTTCAGGCTTCCACTTCCGAAGTATATGGAGATCCTTTAGTACATCCACAAAATGAATCTTATTGGGGAAACGTTAATCCGATAGGTCCACGTTCTTGTTATGATGAAGGGAAGCGTTGTGCAGAAACTTTATTTATGGATTATCATAATCAAAATAATGTAACAGTGAAAATTGTACGTATTTTCAACACTTATGGTCCACGTATGCACCCCGAAGATGGGCGTGTGGTTTCTAACTTTATTATGCAAGCTATACAGAATAAACCAATCACTGTATTTGGCGATGGTAGTCAAACACGTTCTTTTCAATATGTAGATGACTTAGTAGAGGGAATGTGTCGTATGATGCAAAGTCCTAATGACTTCACAGGACCTGTAAATATAGGAAACCCTCATGAATTTACCATTTTAGAACTAGCTCAAAAAATTATTAATCTAACTGGTGCCTCGTCTGAAATCATTTTTAAAGATTTACCAAAAGACGACCCGTTACAACGCAAGCCTGATACTAGTTTAGCTTTTGAAAAACTAAACAACTGGAAAGCTCAAATACAACTCGAAGAAGGTTTAAAAAAGACAATTGAGTATTTTAAGAACTTAAGCAAGAATTATTAAAAAAGAAAAGCGAAAATTAAATGATATTAATTTTCGCTTTTCTTTTTATAGTGATGGAGTATCACTTTTTTGTCCTGTAGCCATTAAAAATGCTTTTAAGAATTGTTCTATATTACCATTCATAACAGCATCTACATTCCCTGTTTCTTCTGAGGTACGAACATCTTTCACCAGTTTATAAGGATGCATCACGTAGTTCCGAATTTGCGATCCCCATTCTATTTTCATTTTAGAGGCTTCGATTTCATCACGCATTGCTTGTTTCTTCTTTAATTCAATTTCGTATAACTGTGATTTAAGAAGTTGCATTGCCTTAGTCTTATTTTCTAACTGAGACCTTGTTTCTGAATTTTCAATCATAATCCCTGATGGTGCATGACGTAAACGTACGGCAGTTTCTATTTTATTAACACCCTGCCCCCCTGCTCCTGATGATCGCATGGTTTCCCAACTAATATCGGAAGGGTTAATGTCAATTTCTATAGAGTCGTCAGCTAACGGATATACATATACTGAAGCAAATGAAGTATGTCGCTTAGCATTACTGTCAAAAGGAGAAATACGAACCAATCGATGTACTCCATTCTCCCCCTTTAACCACCCAAAGGCATACTCTCCGTCAATTTCTAACGTCACTGTTTTTATTCCGGCTACATCACCATCTTGAAGATTAAGTTCCTTTATAGGTAATCCATTTTTCTCACAGTACATAATATACATACGCATAAGCATCTGTGCCCAATCACAACTTTCGGTACCACCAGCACCTGCAGTGATCTGTAGTACTGCACCTAAATTGTCCCCCTCACCACTAAGCATATTACGAAATTCAATATCTTCAATTAATGAGATGGTTTTTGAATGATGCTCCTGAAGCTCTTCATTTGTAATTTCTCCTTCCTTAAAGTATTCTAAAAAAATTTCGAGTTCATCTACTAAGTTTACACTCTTATTATAGTCCTCAACCCATTTTTTAAGTCCATTAAGAACTTTCATATGTTGTTCTGCCTTTTTTGGATCATCCCAAAACGTAGGAGAAAATGTTACCTCTTCTTGATTGGTAATTTCTACAACTTTAGCATCAATGTCAAAGATACCCCCTTATCGCAACCAGGCGATCCTTAAGTGTTATTATAGTGTCATGATTTACCATTTTTTAAATTTTAACGTGATTGATTTATAAATGAAATACCTTTTAAAATGTTGCTATACAAAAGTATCGTTTTATAATAAAATGTAGTATTATTTTTTCACAAAAAGTGATTCTCTTATAATATTGGAATACTGAGATCACCCACAACCCCAAAACCACTGAAAAACAACACATTAAACACTAAAAAAATAATTAAACAATCTCTTTTTCTGAAAACCGAGAGCATCATGATACATTTCAGCTTTTAAAAAGGTCTTACAACGAAAAAAAAGCAAAATAAATTTTATTTCTATTAAAAAACCATATCATATCACGATATTTGCACAACGTTAATTCAATTTTATTTTTAAAATTATTTATATGAAAAAATTACTTTTCGCATTAACCTCATTAGCTGGTATTGTTGCAGCAAATGCACAAGATTTACCAACAAACCCAGAACCAGGAAAATGTTACGTACGTTGTACAACTCCTGATATCTATGAAAACCAGTCTATTCAAATAGAGGTTAGCCCTGCTTACAAAGTATTAACAGAAGTTCCTGCTACTTTCAAAACAATTACAGAGAAAGTATTAGTAAAAGAAGAAAGCAAGAAATTAGTAGTAGTTCCTGCTACATATAAGAATGAAACAGTAACATACGTTAAAAAACAAGGTGGTAGCGATATTACTATTACTCCAGCTACTTTTGGTGTAGGTTCTGAAACAATCGAATTAAAGCCTGCTTACGCTCAGTGGGAATTAGGTGCTCCAGCTCCTGACTGTGCTTCTGCTAACCCAGATGATTGTCGTTACTGGTGTTACAAAGGATACCCAGCTGAATTCACTACAGTTTCTACTAAAACTTTATTAAGCAGTGCTACTGCATCAAAATCAGCTTTAGCTTCTGTTAACGGAACATATACTAAAAAGGTAGTTGCTACTCCTGCTTCAGTACAAGAAGTAATCATTCCTGCTGAATATGCTACAATTACTAAAACAGTTTTAGATGCTGATGCTTATACTACTGAGGTTGTAGTTCCTGCTAAGTACAAAACAGTTTCTAAGGAGATCTTAACTCAAAAAGGTGGTTTAACTACTTGGAGAGAAGTTGATTGTAAATTAGTTGAGTATT
>CAYYNF010000161.1:0-5523 GCA_964472695.1 uncultured Flavobacteriaceae bacterium | reverse complement strand
AAATAAGTTGAATTATTTTTTCTTTGTATAAGAAAGAACTTTTAGGCATAGCCTTAGCTACGGTTCAAATTTATTTTACAATAGAAAGGAAAAAGAAACCACTTAATATGCGTTATGATATTTTTTAATTGGTATTAGTTTGTGATTTGTGTGAATTGTGAGTGATAGCCCGCTTATATATTCTAGTTGAAAATAATATTGAATATGCCTATAAGTAATTCAGAAGCTGAACAGCAGCTATCAAATGATCAGGAGTATCAGTTACAAAGTGACTCTGTTAATTTAAGATTTACAGGAGATTCTACAGGATTTAGGTCAATTCAAGAACCTCGATTAGTTAGTTTAGAGTTAGAAGAGCCTATTGATATGGAAGTTAGTCAGACTCGTCTTGGACTGTATGAACGACAAGATTTAGAAGTTTTTAACGGGGTTACTTTTAGTGAACTTCCATTAGTTGGTGATCTAGAACCCTATTTAGAGGATCTTAATGATTTGGGGGAATTTGGATTGGGAGACACGAATCGTCAGGGTAATGCAGCTTATATTTTTAGATTGCTATCGGCGAAAATGCAAAGTTTTGATATGCAGTCTGGTAGAGATAAAGTCTATTTGCCGGCTCTAAATCATGTTAAATCACAGTTGATGTCACCCCAAGTAAGTGATGACGAAAAGCGTACTTTACTTTTTAAGTTGGCAGAGGCTGTAGGAAATTGTAATACTCCAGCAAAGGATTTTTTTATTCGTCAGAATTTATTAATGCCTGAGAGTGCTCTTAAAGTTTCTAAACAGGAATTAAAACTACTTTCTCAAAAAGTAGAACTCGAAGGGAAGGTCAAGGTGGCTTTGCAGCTTGCAGGTTGTCCTGTTAATGGAGTAGAGGCTATTGAAAATATGGCAGGATTGTTCTTGGGAATGTATACTAGTCCTTATCAAAATTCAGAGTTTAATTCACATCTGCCTATTATGGGAGGGCCTGTTTTTCCTATAACTTTAAGTGCTGCTCCTAATTATGCTTTTGCTAAGGTAACACCAGAACAAGCACAAGTGTTTCTAAAAATGGTGTGTAGAACCAAACCTGATGGCAGTCTTATACAGCACGATGGAAAATACTTATATGATGCCACTAAAGTAGCACGACTTACTCCTAGTACGCAAGAGGCTTTTAGGCATGTGGAGCTTGCTTCGCAACAGAGGGAGACCTTTAATTTTAAAGCACAATACGGAAGTTTATCTCAGAATCCTAAATATCAGGATGTGGTGTCGCTTTATTATGATATCGTTCCTGATATCCTAAATTATGATCAGCAACGAGAGGTGTTTTATGATAATTTAGAGATGGAAGGTCTTGTTGATTCCAATGAAAGGGAACAGTACTTTAATCAGTATTTTGAAGCGTATCTAATTCCTTTATTTCAATATGCTTATCTAAAGGGGAAGGCAGAAAGTGAAGGCAAGGAGGTGTCGGGTATCGTTCCTCCAGTTATGCCTCGTTTTAACCCTTCAAAGATAGCTCCTAGTGTAGAAAGTCAGTTGGCAAATTTACCTGATTTTGGTGATATTGAAAGTGTATCATTAAATTCACATAGATTTTCACGAATTACTCCATATAGAGGGGGACGATCTCGAATGAATCGAGCAAGTGTTCATACGTCTTTAGCAAATGTAGTATCTCGCCGACGTCGAGGTACTCGTAGGCTTTTGGATGCTATGACGTCTTCTCGTCAGGTTCGACAACGTGTAGGTGATTCTGAAACTTCTAGTCAAGATCCAATACCTGTTTTATCAAACTCTCATGGAGATGTTACATTGGAGGGAATGGATGTTGCTAGTCAAAATTCAATGGAAGAACAGGGTGCTGAAAATACTAGTCAAGATGTGATACCTGTATTGTCGACAAATATGCCTAGTGTTTTACAAGTAGGGGAAGGAGATACTCAGCATCAAGACTTTCTTCGTAATATGCAAACTACTATTGTAGTGAGAAATGATAGCAGTTTACGTCCTTCCCGAATTTCTCCACCTTCTAGTCCTCCTGCTACCAGTATAAATAGAAGGCGAAGAAATTCGGGGAGTTAGTTTGTTTCGTAGGTTCGAAAAATAGACTGTTGATATTTTTCAATTGGTATTAGGTTGGTATAAGTTCTTAAAGAAATTGTAATTTTTTATCTGTAAAATTATAAAATAGCTGTTTTTTTAGTGTAAAATACTGTTTTTTAATGAGTTGTTTTGATTGGGGGCTTTAGTTTATTTTCTCAATTTTATAATCAAGTTTTTCGTAATTTTGAAGTACTTATTTTGCGATTGAAAATCCGTTTTTCTCGGTAATTATAAGTTTTTTCTCTGTTAGGAGTTTTTTTACTTAATGTTAAACGTGATCCGTTAAGTGCTTTTAAATTTCGTTAATGTTCCTCTTCACGCAGTTTTTTATCTGTGTTTTACCGAAAACTTAAGTATATACGCCTATTTAGGGCGGTTGCCTGTTGTGTTTTTTAGTAAATTGGGTATATTTATACGTTGTAATACAGCATTTGACTTAAACACTCATTTTTATGAAGACCTATACCCCCGCTTATATACGTCATCTCTTTGTATGGAGTTTGTCGTTTTTATTTAGTATATCCAGTACTTATGCACAACTTTTACCATGTCCTGACGATCTGGATTGTGATGGTGTCATCGATAGGGTTGACCTTGATGATGATAACGATGGTATCTTAGATACCGTAGAATCGGGATATAACTGTGGTGACCCTTCTGTATTAACCATAGAGGATTTTGACCCTGATTTTTACTCAGCAGGTTTTCATGCCCATGCCGTAAATTACCTTGATGGCACCCCTCCTAGAGTAACAGGGGAAGGAGCTGACCCAAATGATCCATCAGATGATAATCTTATAGATGAGTATATAGACGTAATTAATAACCAAAATGGTTTTAGATTTACAGGAGATGTCGTAAAAGTACTTGCAGGAGGTTCTGACCCTGAAAATGATAAATCGCAGTTTGTCATGCTTACGACTACAGGTTTATACGCATGGGGACGTGAAGGGGTGTTGATTAATGACACGTTTACCACTTCACAACTTATACAAGAAATTGCTTTACCTTTAGGGGTTGCTGCTACAGATATTGTTAATTTTAAAGTAGGAGAAGGGGGAACAGCCTTAATTACTACAACAGGACAGGTTTGGGTGTTGTCTACAAATACAACTGCTTATATCTCTAGAAGTTTACTTGATCCAGGGCGTTTTGAAGGGGATGGAAATTTAACCCCTTCAGGAGTTTGGACAAGAGTACGTACCAGCTCAGGGGCAATCTTAAGTGGGGTGGTTCATTTAGAGATAGGTACGGAGTCCGCTTTTGCTGTCACGAGTAGTAACCAATGGTACACTTGGGGGGAAAGTGTCTATTTAGGGAATGGTACTGCGTCACAAGATTTAGGTTATGCGACCTTGATGACGAAACCTTCAACTTTCACAAGTGTTGATGATATTAAAATGATTTCTTTTGCTAATTCGGGTACTGAGAGTGGTAAAAACGATCCTTCTTATTATGTATTACACGCTACTGAAAAGAAAGTATATGTATTAGGAAAAAATACCAATGGTTCTTTAGCTGTAGGAGATTTTGTTAATCGTACGAGTTGGGATAAAATGAAAACGTCACCTGCCTCTTTTACTTTATATGGACAAAATGTAGAAGGAACAGGAGAGACTCCAGGTGATCTTGAACACGTTCTTTTTGTAGATGCACAATCGAATACCCGAAAAACTAATGCCGTAGGAGTTATTGTAGATCAGGGACCTACGGGGTATAATTCAGGTCATGGATACGAAATGTACTACGCAGGGGAATCGAATGAGTTTTCGATATCTAGTCAAGTATTTGATCAATTTTATGTGGGGTCAGATCCTGAAGATAAATATAAAGAATCTTGGTATTCTAATAGACTAGTATTGCCAAGTTACCAATATACGAATGGTAACTATTCACCTACTCATGAAAACTATAACATTTATATAGACATTGATGGAAATAGTACAATAGATCGAGATGAAATAGAGCCTGTATTCCTTCATATGGGGGGGCATATTACCTTGTATTTTGATGCCGCACAGCACTCTTATGGATACGTAGGGCATAATCATAAAGGAGCTTTTGGAGATGGGAATAATCTTATTGGTAGTGAAAATAATTTCGATTTTTCGTACTTAAATCCAGAATATGGTGAAAGTCGTATTCCTCATTTCGTACTATCAAAAGCAGAGATAGAAGTATTACCTGAATACCTTGATACGGATATGGATGGTATTCCTAACTGTCAGGATTTGGATTCGGATAACGATGGTATTTACGATGTTGTTGAAGCAGGGGGAACTCCAACAACTTCTAGCCTTAGTTTTCCTATTAATACAACAACGCGTGTTGTTCGAGGAATGTTACCAGGAAATGTAAATTCTACTACAGGTGTCCCTAATAATGCTTCTGGAGGATTAACGCCAATTAATTCTAACAATACAAGTGTTCCTGTAGCTGTATCGAGTAGTGATGGTACTGTAGTGACTGTCGAGGGAGGATATGACTACCTACAGGGTGATTCTGATGGTGATGGTTGTACCGATACACAAGAAGCTTACGCTGATGAAGGTTTTGATCCTGATAATGATGGGTATTATGGTGATGAAATTGTTGCACCTGCGGTATATTTAACTTTTCTTGATGGTAAAGTAGATGATTTAGGACGTGTAAATGCTTCTGTGTATGATGAGCCTACAGAATTAACAGGACTTACAACTCCTGATTATACGTATCAATATGACACTGAAATTGATCCTCACGCTAGTGGTATCGATTTAGTTTCTGATCCTGTGTGTTACGGAGAAGAGGTTGTTTTTACAGTAAATAACTTTCCTACAACTACACCAGCTATTGAAAGTTCGCAGTTTAATTATACGTGGCATTATAGGGTGCCTTCAACTTCTTCTTGGGTTTCTTTAGGTTCAGGGAGTTCGTTTACGTTAAATGAAGGTGATACGGCTTATCAAAATGGTTATATCGTTCGTTTGACACTTACTCATAATAATTTTGTGTGTTATGAAGAGAGTGCTGACGTTACGATTACTATTCATAATAGGCCAGCAGATGTAACCGCAGCTGATGTAGATGAATGTTATGGAATTACGATTAAAGCTGATGATGATTTAACTACGGTAGCAGGTCTGACTTACCAGTGGTATACCCTTAGTGGAACTACTTATACCGAATTTACAGGTGTTCCTGAGCTTTCGGCTGTAGGTACAGCTACTTATTATGTTAAGGCTATTAACGCTGACGGTTGTTATAGTGAAAACTACACTCCGGTACAAATGGAGATTACACACCAGCTTACGGAACCTGTATTAACCGATGTAACAGGTTGTGAGGGGGATACCATTAGTGCGGATGCTAACTTAACTACTGTTTCAGGCATAACTTATAAGTGGTACACCCGAAGCGGTACAAGTATCCCTTATACGTATACTG
>CAYYNF010000160.1:0-5531 GCA_964472695.1 uncultured Flavobacteriaceae bacterium | reverse complement strand
ACATTTTTCATAATGTACTGTACTGATGCAAACGAAACAGAAGTGGCCCCCGATGAGATTTCCGTTTCATTTTTGATACGTTTACTTGCTTGGATTACTGCATTGATTAATCGTTCCATAAAAGGATTAATCATATTAAACTTTTTCGAAGTCTTGAAACCTGCCTTTAGCTGACTTACGATTTCGAAATCTCCTAGAATTTGACTATCCAAGCCTGTACCTACCCTAAATAGGTGCTCAACTGCTTTACCATTCTTAAATACATAAGCTACTTTTTCGAACTCTTCTACACTCCCTTTCGTGTGTTCACACATCAACTTTATTAACTGGAAAGGATGCTGTGCAAAACCATAAAGTTCAGTACGGTTACAAGTAGACATAATCAACAAAGCATCAGAGCCTTGTGATTTTGCTGCTGCCAAAATCGATTCCTTTGCTGTATCATTAATAGCAAATTTACCTCTGGTTTCCACATCTGCTTTTTTATAACTTAGCCCAATGCTGTAAAAATTACTGCCTTTTGCTCTTAGATGTGGTTCCATAAATATTCGTATCTTTAAATGTGTCACAAAATTACTTCTGATTTTCACAAAAAAATAACGCTTAAAGTACTTTAAATTACATTTAAAGTTTTTTCTTGGAAAGTCAGGAACAAAACTAGAATAAAAAGCTTAAAAACAAAGAGATTGAAAGGGCAAAACTTATTATTTAGAATCTTTTTATATAACAAAAAAAACGATATTCACTTATGATTTCCGAAAAAAACAACGAAACAAGTTTTATTTCAGAATTTGATTTAGAAGATAAATTCCATGTACTAAAGTTCAGAAATGATACTGATGAACCTCAGAAATTAGTTCGTGATATTGATTCTAATTTTATTCAATTTCACTTTGCCATAAAAGGAAGTAGTACATTTAAATTCAACGAAGGGAATTATAAACTTCCTTTACCAAAAGAGACCTCGCTACTACTATACAATCCTAACCGAAATTTACCTATGGATTTAGAGATTGCTCCAAATTCTTGGATAGTGACACTGCTGGTAGCTATTACGAAATTTCATAGTTTATTTTTTTCAGAAGCAAGTTATATCCCTTTTCTTAATGAAGAGTACAAAAACAAAAAATACTACAATAATACCGCACTAACACCATCAATGGCTGTTGTGTTAAACCAATTAATGAACTTCAATATACATAGCTCACTACAAAAGCTATACTACAAAGCTAAGGCTTATGAGCTTATGAGCTTATACTTTAATCAACCTGAAGATGCTGATATAGAGCAATGCCCTTTTTTGGCTGATGAACTCAATGTACAAAAGATAAAACACGCCAAACGCATTATCATTGAGCGTATGGCAGAACCACCAACACTTCAGGAGTTATCGGAAGAAATTAACCTATCCTTAAAGAAACTGAAAGAAGGCTTTAAACATATTTACGGAGAACCCGTGTTTACCTTTTTATTCGATTACAAAATGGAATTGGCGTGTAAATTACTATCGGAAGGAAGCAATGTAAAAGAAGTCGGATTAAAACTAGGCTATAGTACCTCAAGTCATTTCATTAATGCTTTTAAGAAGAAATACGGTACAACACCTAAAAAATTTGCTTCATAGTATAATGTAGAGAATTACATATGCACTAATCCAACAATACCCATGAATTGTGTCCAAAATAATTCCAATCCTCACTAGCTAAGTCGACGTTCTTAGCAATTAAACTTCGATACTTATGACTATTCACTTTGGTACGATTATATACATACACTGACACCTCTTTACCTTGTTGGTGATAATACTTATTCAAATATTGTGCAAATTGCCAAATCATGTCGGGTTTCCCTCCCATAGCATAAATCTGCTTCTTTGTAAGAAAATCATTTAAGCGAATACGCTTTTTAACACAGGTAATAGGATCTTGAATATAAAATATATTTACACCTCTTTTACTACGTAACATCATACGCCAACTTAAACGATGTCCTTCTTCTGTCCAAAGTACATCACCAGGAATTACCCAATGCCTAAGAGGTAATAGAAACTGAACTAGTAACCATATACCTACTAGTCTTGTTTTCCATGGAGTTACTTGAAATTTAAAATTGTAATTTATGATCTGCTTATCTTCCTTTGGATAAAAAAATCGACGCACCTGTTTACTAGGAAAGAAAAATACACAACACCCCAATGCTAAATAAGGAAAGATTCCAATACCTAAAAATATTGAATTATAAAGATGGAAAAAAACAGATAACCCAAAGAAAAATTTACGTGTAGGTTTATAAATCAAGGCAGGAATTACTAATAAATCAAACAATATTCCAAAATAGGCAATAACAAAATGCACCCAATTTTGTTGTAGGAAACCTCCAATTATAGGGTAATCTTTTTTAGAAATCATCATATTACGAGCTACTGTAGCATCGAGCCAATCAGGATAAATTTTAGCAACTGCAGCGTAAGTATATACTATGAAAAGTTGCCCCACAATGAGTGCATACACCCACTTAGGCATAAACTGTTGTTTTTGAGTAATACCAAATTTCACATCTAAGGATAAATCCTTATTAGCAGGCAAACAACACATTATAAAACTAATGAGCATTAGCAAATAATAATGATTATTATAAGCACTTTTCTGCATTAAATATACCGATGCCCATAAAATTGAGAAACTGACCATAGCTATCAAATAACGATAACCTAACATAATGAAGAGTCCACACAAACCCATAATTCCAAAATAAGCATACATTCCATCACCCGGTAATGGTTGTAAGAAATCAAAACCAATAAAGTTGAATGTAAATTTAGGCTCAATAAGCACCTTACGCACCCATCCTGTAGCAATAGCTCCCCAACTTTCACAAGTTATCAGAAAACCAAAAATAACTCTGAAAATAACCAAAGGACTATTATCTGTCTTACTAAAAAGCCATTTTCTCATAAAATCTAGAAATTAGCTTGAATATACTGACGTGCAAAAACTTCATCCTGTTGCATAGCTTGCTGTAAATCATTTAAAGATTCAAACTTCTTTTCATCACGAATACGTTCTAATAATCTTATTTGTAAATTTTGACCATATAGATCTGACTCAAAATCCATAAAATAGGTTTCTATAGTTTGTGTAGTTCCGTCCACAGTAGGCTTAGTACCTATATTAGTTAATCCGAAAACAGTCTTTCCTTCAATAATAGCCTTGACAACGTACACGCCATTTTTAGGAATTAGCTTATAATTTTCTTTAATGTGTAAGTTTGCCGTCGGATAACCTAGAGTACGTCCCAACTGTTGCCCTTTTACAACAGTACCTGTAAGCATAAAAGCATATCCTAAGTATGTATTTGCTTTTTGAATATCTCCTTCTTCTAAAGCTCTTCTGATCTTAGTAGAACTAACTGCCACATCAGAAACTTCTTCTTTTGTAATTTCTTCTACTTCAAAATTATATATTTTGCTAAAATTGAGAAGATCATCAAAATTAGCAGCTCTATTTTTACCAAAACGGTGATCGTAACCAATAATAACCTTATGAATATCAAGACCGTCTAACAGTATCTTTTTGACATAGGCTTCAGGAGAAAGTTCCGAAAATTCAGTATCGAAAGGATGAACAACCAAATGACCAAGTCCCAAATTTTCGAGAATTTGAGCACGCTCTTCAATCGTGTTAATTAATTTAATATTTGACTCCTTTTGCAATACCATACGTGGATGCGGAAAGAAAGTCAATATAATAGATTCGAGTCCCTGTACTCGTGCCACACTAAGCAAGCGTTTGATAATTTTATGATGACCTAAATGTACTCCATCAAAAGTACCAATAGTCACAACACTTTTTTGACTACAGTCGTAGTCAGAAACATTAGTATAGGTTTTCAATCTTAATTTTTTATCTAAATTAACTAAAAGCATAGAAAATAAATAGATTCATAAATACTATTTTTTCGACATCGGTCCATTAAAACTATTCATCGCCTGTGCAATACCCGCATTAATAAATGTAGTTATTGCCTGACAGGCTTCAGGAATACGAAAAGCCAACTCATGGGTTTCTTCAACAGACCATTCACCTAACACATAGTCTACTTGCCTACCTTTACTAAACTGACTTCCCACCCCGAAGCGAAATCTTGGGTATGTGGTAGTTGCTAGCTTATCCTGAGTATCTTTTAGACCATTGTGCCCCCCAGCACTTCCTTTGGCTTTAATACGGAATGTACCAAAGTCTATATGAATATCATCAGTAACCACTAATATATTCTCAATGGCTATTTTTTCTTTTTGCATCCAGTACTTAATCGCCTTTCCACTAAGATTCATGTAAGTATTCGGTTTTAGTAAAATAACTGTTTTACCTTTCACCTTTATTGTACAAACATCACCTAACTTTTCTGTTTCGAATTTCTCATTAGCATCTTTAGCTAATTGATCCAGTACCTTAAAACCGATATTATGGCGTGTCTCCTCATACTTTACTCCTATATTTCCGAGACCTATAATTAAGAATTTTTTCATTTTTTAAGAAGTTGAAGATTACACATTAAGAGTATAGACTTTCAATACCCTACTATCTTTTTGTATAAGTCTGTGCATCAAGCACTACAATTTCTACTGACAAGGCTACCTCAGCACTTATTATCTGTGACAAAGTTACCAATACTTCCTCAGACAATTGCTTTTGCTGTAAGATTGTTCGCCCTGAAAGCAATTTCACGGTAACATGTACAAAATCAGCCTTTACACCACCTACCAAATGATCCTGACAAAAAATGCTTCTTGCTTTTATAGAACTAGGCTCAAACAATTCACTTTTGACCAAAGTGTTATTCAGGGCGACTAGTAAACCTTCAATATCTACTATAGAATGTTCAACAATAATATGTGGCATATATATATTTTTTTTTATAATACAGAAAAAGCACTCTTTATAAGAGTGCTTTTGATTTTTAAGAAAAAAGAATAGATTAAGCTTCCTCTTCTGCTGTTGCAGCAGCCATAGCGTTACGAGAGTTTTTCACCTGAAGAACAACCATGTTTTCTGGGTGTAAAATTTCGTAAGCTTCGTTAGTTAAAGCCGCAGCATATAATTTGTTTCCGATTTTTAATTCAGAAATATCAGCTTCAATAACATCTGGTAAAACAGAAGCTAATCCTTTTACTTTTAAACGACGAGCGTTAAACTTAAGGTTACCCCCTAAAGCTACCCCTGGAGAAGTACCTACTGTACGTACAGGAATTTCCATAGTGATTGGCTTGTCTTCAAAAATCTGAACAAAGTCAATGTGTAAGATAGCGTCAGTTACTGGGTGAAACTGAATATCTTGTAACACTGCATTAATACTTGTTCCGTTATCTAATTCAATAACTACAGTTTGTACATCTGGAGTATAAATTAATTTTGAAAAAGCGTTTGTTGGAGCAGCAAAATGCGTTACAGTGTCACCACCGTAAACAACACAAGGTACCTGTCCAGCATTACGTAGGTCTTTTGTAGCTTTTTTACCTAAGCTTTCTCTTT
>CAYYNF010000159.1:0-5566 GCA_964472695.1 uncultured Flavobacteriaceae bacterium | reverse complement strand
GTATCTCTATATCTTTTTTTAAGGTTTTCATATTTACGATATAAAGGCTCATTTTTGTTTATCAATTCTCGAATTTCAGCTCTGATTTGTTTGTCTAAAATAGCTTCAATTTTAGAAAATTCATTATCTATAATTTTAAACAAATCTTCTTTTTCTTCCTTTTTACAATTAAAAATTAAAAAAGGTCTTATTTTTTCAGAATCCTTTATTGTTGGGATTTTTTGAATTTCAGTAGCAATCAGGTTTTTCATTTCTGTATATTTTACAACATTCGATATATAGTTTAGCTTTACCGACTTTTAAATCATTTGCGAAGCTTCAGCGAAGACAAACTATTTAATAAGTAAACTATATATAGTGTTACACCCACAAATCTAATCGATTTTAATCTGATAACAGACACACAAAAATATTTATTTATAAATCGTATTACTACTTTACTGGAGTTAGTATCTTTGGGAATCATAATATCTAGTTAGTAATAGGCATGAAATTGAATAAGTTATTTTATGGTTCTTTTCTGTTATGTTTCCCGTTAGGAATATATGCACAAAGGACTCAGGTTTTTGAGCAAAGGTCCCAAAGATATCAAAAAGCCTTAGAGTTATATGAAAACTCAGAATACGCTCCTTCTCTTTTCTTTTTTGAAGAAGCATATGACCAAGCCGATAATCATTACAAAGAAGCTAATGCAGCTTACTATATAGCACAGTCAGCAGTACGTTTAAATAAGCGTAATGCTGACCGTTTAATGAAGTCTTTTGTTGAGGATTACCCTACGCATAGTAAAATGAATAGTGCCTACCTCGGAACTGGAAATTATTACTTTTCGATAGGAAAATATGCAGTTGCTCGTAAGTGGTACGAGTATGTTGATGAAAGTCGCCTTACGCCAACTATGCAGCACCAGTACAATTTTAATAAAGGTTACGCTTTGTTTAAGGCTAAATTATACCAAGAATCTCAGGCGTATTTTTCTAGGGTTATTGACTCTGAAAAGTACAATGAGAAAGCCATGTATTATTTAGGGTATATTTCATACCATGCTAACGATTATAAGCAAGCTGATGATTATTTTGAAGGGGTAAACTCTAAGCAATACAATAAAAATATTCATTACTACAGAGCCGACCGTAGTTTTAAGCAAGCAAAGTATGCACAGGCTATTGATATTGCTACGCCACAGTTAAAAACATCCAAATCAGCTGATAGATCACAGTTACATAAGATCATTGGAGAGAGTCATTTTAAACTGAAAAACTATAAAGAGGCGGTATATCATTTAGAACATTATAAAGGGGATAAAGGAAAATGGAGTAATACCGATCATTTTTATTTAGGTTTTGCTTATTATAAAACAGGAGCTTATGCCAAAGCGGTATCTCAGTTTAACCGAGTAATTTTACAAGATAACGCAGTAGCCCAAAATGCGTATTATCACTTAGCAGATGCTTATTTAAAGTTAGGTAAAAAGACCGAAGCCCTTAATGCGTTTAAGAATGCTCACGAAATGAAATTTGATAAGGGCATACGAAAGGATGCTTTTTATAATTACGTGAAGTTAAGTTACCAAATAGGAAACTCCTTCGAGAATACATCATCCTTATTATCTCGATATATCAATACTTACCCTGATAGCGAAGAGGTAAATGAGATTAAGGGATATCTTGTAAAATCTTATTTCTCTTTAGAAAATTATCAGGAGGCCTTACGTGTTATTGAACTTTCTAAAGATTATAAGCAAACTGAAATTTATCAGAAAATATTGCTGTATCGAGGTTTGGAGCTTTATAAAGACAAAGACTATGTAACTGCTCAGGATTTGTTGCAGAAGTCTATGGATAATAATATTAATCCTTATTTGTATGCACGTGCTGCTTACTGGAAAGCAGAGGCATTATATCAGCAAGGGCAGTTTAGTAAGGCTATTGAAAACTATAAGAAAGTAGAAGTCGCTGTAAAAGATATTGAAGATCCTGAATTGCATTTAAAGAACTATCAACTAGGATATGCTTATTTTAAAATAAAGGACTTTCCAAATGCGGTTGCTGCATTTAAAGCTTTTAAAATAGGTTACGATAAAGCGAATGTAAAAGCAACTTATTTTAATGATGCTTTACTTAGGTTAGGAGATAGTTATTATGTGTCGGGAAGTTACTGGCAAGCGATTAATTTATATGAGCAAGTTGTAAAACGAAAAGCTCCTCATTCTGATTATGCCTTGTATCAAAAAGGGATGAGTTTAGGTTTTCTTTCAAGAAATTGGAAAAAGATAGAAACTCTTGAAAACTTAATTACAGTGTACCCAAAGTCTATTTATCTGGATGATGCTTATTACGAAATTGCGAATACGTATGTAGCAGAAGGAAATATTGAAAAGGGGATGACTAATTACCAAACGATTCAAACGACTATAAAAAATAGTCCTGTAGTACCTAAGGCTATGCTAAAACAAGGTTTGATTTACTATAACGCAGACCAGTCTCAGAAAGCCTTAGACGTATTAAAGGAATTAGTAGCAAGATACCCTAAATCACCAGAGTCATTACAGGCAGTAAATACAGTCCGATTAGTGTCTATTGATTTAGGAAAGACGAGTGAGTATAGTAAATGGGTAAACACTTTGGATTTCGTAGAAATCACTGATGAGCAGTTAGATAATGACACCTATATAGCGGCGGAACAACCTTACTTGCAAAATGACCTAGACAAAGCTGTTTCTGGTTTTAAAAATTACATCTCCGAATTCCCTAAAGGTTTTCATACGCTCGATGCACATTTTTATTTAGCAGAATCTTATACGAAACTAAGTGCTTCGGATAAGGCATTGCCTCATTACCTTAAGGTTGCTGAAATAGATAAAAATCAATATACCGAAACTACTTTATTCCGTATTTCAGAAATTTATTTAGAAGATAAGCGTTACGAAAAAGCAATTCCTTATTTGGAAAGACTTTTAAAAGTAGCGGACTTCAACGAAAATATCATTTTTGCAAAGTCTAATTTAATGAAGTCTTATTACGAAAAGAAAGACTACAACAAAACCCTTAAATTTGCCAACAAAGTTTTAGAAAATAAAGCGATAGATCAACTGGTTAAAAATGATGCACAGTTGTATAAAGCCAGAGCTGCACAGGATTTAGGAGATGTTTCGCAAGCAAAAGAAGCTTATAATGCTGTTGCCAATTCAGCAAAAGGGGAGTTAGCAGCCGAAGCAACTTACTTTTTAGCTGAGTTTAGTCATCAAAGTGGCGATTATGAAAAGTCTAAAAAATATATTGAAACTTTAGCTAAAGATTATGCGGCGTATCGTTTGTATGCAGCGAAAGGTTTAGTGTTGATGGCTCGTAATTTTTATAAACTAGATGATGCTTATCAGGCAACTTATTTGTTGAAATCTGTTATCGAAAATTTTAAAGAATATCCAAGTGTGATTGATAGTGCCAAAACTTTATTGGAAACCATAAAGAAAGAAGAGGCTAAAGTAAATTCATCAATAGAAAATAATTAGTATAATGAATCAAACTTTTAATAAGGTAATAATAGGAGGACTTATGCTAGTGAGTATGTCCATATGGTCACAGCAAAAAAAAGGTAAGGATACGATAGGTACACAAAGTGTAGTAGTCATTAAGAGTTTTAATCCTACTATAAATGATGTGCATAAAATAAAGGAAAATCCGAAGATAACCGATAAGTCTACTGCCGATAAAATGGAGCTTGAATATCAAATTAATTCAGTTCCTGTTCCTAGTACTTTTACACCAAAAAAGACAAAGCCTGTAGAGCTTACCAGAGATAAATCAGTAAAACAGTATGATCGTTATGTGCGTTTAGGGCTTGGAAATTATTTTAATGTGGATGCCGAGGCTTTTGCTGAATTTGATGTAGCACGTTATACGGATCTTACATTGTTGTTAGAATATTTATCTTCAAAAGGAGGAATTAAGTCCGTAAACTACGATCATGGTTTTTCAGATCTTAACTTTTTAGGTAGCTTAGAAAATCAATCCAAACGTACAGGTTGGTCTTTGGATTTAGGGGTTTCTAGGGAAACGTATAACTGGTACGGAATCTCTGACCAAATCAGTTTTTCACAAGAGGTTATTGATAATACCGATTTAAAGCAACGTTATTTAGGTATAAGCATTTCAGGTGATTATAAGTTTGATTCAGAGCTTATACCTAAAGTCGGTTTAGCATATCATAATTTCACTAATAAATATAACTCTAGGGAAGGGAATATTGTTTTAACTCCTGAATTTAATATAAATACTTCTTCGAGTCTTGTGAAAATGCCAGTGGTTATAGATGCTCTTTTTGGTTCTTTTGATAACCCTTACACCTTGATTCCTTTTGATAATTATGGTTTTGTTAATATAGGGGTATTGCCTTCAATGCGTATGAATTTTGATGAGGTTAATGTTGAGGCTGGTCTTAAGTTGTTTATGAGTTTAAATAGCAATGCATCAGGAACTAACTTTCATCTATATCCAAATATCGAGGCTACTTATCAAATACCTCAGTCTGATATTAGTGTATTTGGAGGATTAGTGGGAGGTTTACAGCAGAATACCTATCGTGAAGCTACTCAGGATAATCCTTTTGCAATGCCTTTATTAACTATAGAGCCTACAAGTCGTGCGTTCAATATGTTTGCAGGAGCAAAAGGAAGTTGGAAAGGAAATTTGAGTTACGAAGCACAGTTGAGTTTAGCACGTGACAGTAATCGTCCTTTTTGGAAGCAACAACCCGCCTTGATTGATAATCCCGCTCAGGCGTATAGTTTTGCAAATGCGTTTACGTATGTGTATGATCGTTTAACAACTATAGGTCTTGATCTGTATACCGATTATAGTCTTGAAAAACAATATGGTTTTGCTTGTCATACGGCATTCATGGGCTATAGTGTAAAAAATGAAGCGGAAGCTTGGAACTTACCAAGTGTTCAAGCTGATGTAAGTGCTAATTACTATGCAACGCCAGAACTTAATATTTCTACATACTTAGTATATACAGGAGCTAGAGAAGCTTTTGATAGTATAGCGAATCAGGCTATTACTTTAGGAGGTTTCTTTGATGCTAATATTAAAGGTAGTTATGTGTTGAATAAACAGTGGCAGTTGTCCTTAATGGGGAATAATCTATTTTCAACAAACTATCAATTATGGCAAAATTACTCTGTACAAGGGTTTCAGGTGCTTTTCGGTGCTAAATATAAATTCTAATATTCGGGAGCTATCAATTTTTGGGTAATCCTCAAAACTTGGTAGCTCCTGAATGAATTTTATTACTCCAGAAAACGATTCTTCGTTTCTTTAGAAGGTATCATACAATTTGTCTTTTTCCCAAACCAACGATATCTATTCTTAGCTACCCAGTCGTAAATAGAGTCACGAAGTGATTTAGGTAGTTGTTTAGTGATGTATAATAGTGGGTAAGGTTGTTTTAAGTGTTTGCAAATTTCTAGTGCAGCATCGGATTTCAGATAGTATGCTTCATTAGGAACTATGAGTATTACAGAGCTTAGGTATTTATTATCAATCTTATATTTTTCGATATAATT
>CAYYNF010000158.1:0-5614 GCA_964472695.1 uncultured Flavobacteriaceae bacterium | reverse complement strand
CTGATGTAATTTCTACGCCTCTATTAATAGGGCCAGGGTGCATTATGGTGATTTCTTTGTCGAGGCTTTCCAAAAGTGGTTTAGTTACTCCATATTGTTGCGTGTATTCTCTAGTAGAAGGGAAGTATGAAATTTCCATACGTTCGTTCTGAACACGTAGCATATTGGCAACATCACACCATTGTAGAGCCTTTCGTAAGTTGGTTTCTACCTTTACACCTAGTTTTTGAATGTGTTTAGGAATTAAGGTTTTCGGACCACAAACCATTACCTCGGCACCTTGTAATTTCAATGCATAAATATTAGAAAGTGCTACACGTGAGTGTAATATATCTCCTACAATTACTACTTTTTTACCAGCTACTTCGCCTAGTTTTTCTCTAATTGAGAAAGAGTCGAGTAAAGCTTGTGTAGGGTGTTCATGAGCACCATCACCAGCATTAACAATAGTTGCGTTTATGTGTTTAGAAAGAAACATACAAGCACCAGGGTTAGGATGACGCATCACGACCATATCAACTTTCATAGCCAAAATATTATTAGCTGTATCAATAAGCGTTTCACCTTTTTTTACAGATGAAGAGGCTGCTGAGAAATTTACAATATCAGCTGATAGGCGTTTTTCTGCTAATTCAAAAGATAAACGTGTACGTGTGCTGTTTTCGAAAAACATATTTGCTACGGTAATGTCACGTAGAGAAGGAACTTTTTTTATAGGTCTATTAATAACTTCCTTAAAGTGGTCTGCGGTCTTAAAGATAAGATCAATGTCTTCTTTTTTAAGATGTTTAATTCCTAGTAGGTGATTTACACTTAATTCGCTACTCATATTATCTTATTTAGTTAAATAAACAACGTCCTCGTCGTCGTTGTGTTCTTTCCAATTTACAATAACACGCTCATCATTAATAGCATCTACCTGTCTACCTCTGTAGGTAGGTTGTATAGGTAGGTGTCTACTAAATCTACGATCTATGAGCGTAAGTAGTTCAATTGACTCGGGACGCCCAAAAGATTGAATAGCGGTTAGTGCAGCTCTAATACTTCTTCCTGTGTATAATACATCGTCAATAAATACCACGTTTAGTCCTTCTACTAAAAAGTCAATAGTTGTTTTATTAGCCTCTAGAGGGGTGTCATTACGTCGGAAATCATCTCTAAAAAAGGTAGTGTCTAAAAAACCTATTTTTAGATCCTTTATACCGTATGTATTCGTTAAAATATCACTTAATCGACTAGCGAGCTGTATTCCGCGAGGTTGTAGTCCAATTAATGCGGCTTTGGAAAAATCAAGATGATTTTCAATTAACTGGCAAGCTAATCGATGTAAAATAATGTCAATTTCATGATTTGTGAGGAGTACCTTTTTGCTCATAAAAGTAGTTGTTTTCAAAAAGTATAGAGTTACAAAAATAATTAAAAAGATTGTCTTGTATCGATAATTTTGATTTTTTATGTCACTTTTCAAGGTCACCTAAACTTTATTTTAGTTTAAAAAATTGAGGTAAGGATAATTGTATTAAGCCTATAAATTTGTTGGCGTTCTTAGTTGATTTATTATATTTGATTATAACTTATAATTTTTTGTTAAACTAAACCTTTCCAAGCACTCAATTATGAGTGGTGTTTTTTGTTTCTATTTATATGTGGATTTAGAACTGTGTTTTTAGATTAGAAATACGCTTGACTTTTAACTGATTTATTAAGAGAATAATATGAATGTCGTTGTTATAGCAAAATATATCAGACCTGAAATAATTTACTTTTTAAGGAAGGAATTCTCTGAAGCTCCTTTTTTCGTGGTTTCTCCTGAGGTAGGTGATTCATACAAGGACAAAAGTGGGGTTTGTTATATGAATGATTGTGAAATTTTAGATTACGATGAGTTAAAGGAACGTATTTCACCAGTACCTAATTTTAAATGGTATTACCAACAGTTTTTAAAATATTACGCGGTATTATATTTTGAGGGAACACATAGTCTTATTATTGATGGAGACACCTTAGTGAAAAATACAATTGTAGATGATTCTAGTGTACTATGGTATACCCCTCGTAAGGTTGATAAGCCATACGCAAAACTTAATGCGTATTTATTTCCCAAAATTTACCAAGGTATTACCCAACACTCTTATATCACAAATCAAATGCTTTTTTCGAAAGCAATACTTCAGGATATGTTGAATGAAATAGAAACGAGTACTAATACACATTGGGTAGATACTATTGCTACGCAAATTCGTAACGGTGATAAAGTTTGGTTTAGTGAGTATTTATTATATGCTGATTATGTATTGTGGAAATATCCTAATGAATATACTTCTAAACCATTAAAGATTTTTAGGCGTATGGATTTGGTTACCCCAAGAATTAACATCAATTTATGGGGTAGTTATGATATTGTAGCTTATGAGATTCATCATAAGAAAGATATTCTCAGAAGAATACGAGCCTACATTTATTTCTATCTCAATATTAATATTGGATAAGGCATGTACATAGCACTATTATTTTTTCTGCAATCTATGTTGTATGTGTTAGAAGCTTCTACAACTATTGCTCGTAAGGCAGGATATGCTATTAATAACGTTTCTTCAGGGTTGTTTTTTCAGTCTGCACTTGGTATTTTCTCTAGGCTTATTATGTTTGTGTTTATGCCAACCTTAGGTTTTTTAGCCGATACGAGTCAGTTATATTTCAGTCCCGTTTTATTGAGTTATATATTTGTTCCTCTTGCTATATTGGGGGTATATCTATTACAAGTTCCTTTAGAGAATTTATATGGAAATATCGTTTTACGTTTAAGTGAACATGGTAGTTATTTTAAGAAAACTACTATTGCTTATATGCCTAGTTATATTTTTAGAAAGCGTAATGTTATTGCTCGACCTATTGCTATAGCCTATGTGGTAGCAGGAGTTCCTTATATGATCTCATGGGCAGTTTTAATTATGGCACTTATTCTTTTTCAGGATTATAGAGGTTCTATATTAGGGTTGAGTACGTTATTTACGGGTATGTACACTCTGTTTAATAGTGTTATTATTGATCCGTATTTATCTAAGCTAGGTAATTATCCAAATCTGATACAGGTGGTGTATCGTCATTTATTATACTTAAAGTTACTAACAGCTATTATTGCTTTTTTTCTTTACGTTATTATTTATCTATTAGTGCTAAATTTTTGGTTGTGAAAAAAGGTGTCGTATTTATTACCCTTGCATTGCAATTAATTTTTGCATGGGCATTAGTGGATTCGTTCGATTCAGTATGTATCTTATTATTCGCAGGTTTAGCCTTCTTTCAGTTTTGTTATTTTGATCATAGAGCCGCTAAATTAACCACATACATGTTTGTACTATGGATATTTACTTACTACATTCCTGTAACTGAAATGGGAATGTATTATACTTCTGAGCAGGTGTTTACAGATTCTAATTTTTATGATTTCTATGCTTTACGTTTTTCAGATTATTCTTTTAAGGAAATAATAAAATTATCGGATGTTACGTGGCAATCTACTTTTGTAGTGTCTTTTTATGCGTTTATTTATAAGATTTTTGGTAAGATTCTTTTAGTTCCAGTTATCATAAATTTATATTTAGTTTACCTAAGTTTATATCTTATAAAGATTAAGAGTATTACTAAGAATATCCATATATGGTTGGTGTATCTTATGAGTATATTTGCTTCTACTATATATATAATGCCTGGTAAGGATATTCTAACAACACTATTTTTGGCGATTTTGATGTCTTTAAGTTTTTCGAAGTATACCATCATACGTCAGTCTATTGTCACTCTCTTTTGTTTTTCGGCATCATTGTTTAATAGACTTAATAGCTTGCCGCTATTGTTCTTTTTGGAATTGAGACGAATAAGAAAAATTTTTAGTATCAAACATCTGATACCCATGGGGGCATTGTCCTTAATTCTATTTTTTGTTATAGAGAGCGAATTATCATTTTATCTCGACATACAAACTATGGTAGATCGTCAACGTGAGAATACACAGTTTTCGAAAGCATTGGTAGATGTATTGCTTCCTAGAAATATGGGATTATATTTCTTAGTAACTCCATTGCGTTTTATAGCCTATTTGATATCACCATTTCCCTTTTACAACAAACTATTCGAGACTTATTGGAATGTGAATACTTATTTTTTTTACTTTCAGTTGGGTAAATTCATTTCAGGGGGTTGTTGGGTATATATTATTGGAGAGCTCACTTTTACTTATAAACGTTATAATAAGCGTTTGGTATTTATATTGTTGATGATTCCATTAATGATTTCTACAGTACAACTTTTGCAAGGAGGAAGGTATCGTGTTGTTTGTGATCTGTTCTACTTTTGGGTACTTACAACCTATTATCAAAAAAAGCGTCTGTATTGAAAGCAATTGTAAAATATAGAAAAAGGCTGTTAGAGTTATTATTACGTAGCTTGTATTGTTTACTTATAGGATATATTTTCCTATTGCCATTTTCAAAGTTGAACTATTATTGTTGGTCTCGTTCTTTTGTTATTATTTCTTTTATGAAGTGGTTAATTGGTGGAGTATGTTCAGTATTATTTATTCTTGGGTTCATGGGGCGGCGTATTACACTTTATATAAGTGTTTTGTTAGGATGTTTCTTAATAGGGCAATATTGGTTGAGTAGTCAGCAGTTTGTAGATTTTTCATGGCAAACATCATGTAAAATTTTTTTTAAGTGGATTTTTGGATTCCTTGCTATGGGGGCTTTTTCATTGGTTAAACAACAATATTTTTCTTTGTTTGAAAAATGTTTCCGTTGGATTTTAAATAGTATTTATATTAATGTTTGGGCTATTTTTATCGGTTTTGTGTTTGATATTGAGTTTTTTAAATCTTATCCATATACTCCCCGTTTTGGTTATAATGGATTTATATTGGTAACTACTATTACGATGGTAAGTTTAGGGATTTATTATCATCAATATGTAACAAAGCAACAATATGCTTTTCGATTATTGGTAACACTTATCGCAACATTGTTAATAGGTAAAAAAATGATGATATTGTACGTTGCACTCATTGTAATACATTATCTATACATTAGTTACCGTAAGTTTTTTTACATGGTAGCGTTATTGGGAAGTTTATTAGGAGGGTATATCTTGTATGATTTCCAAAATATAATAACGTACTTTCCTTTTTGGAAAGATATTTACGACGAAAAAGGGCTTTTATCAACTTTAACTTCTTTGCGAACAGATCTGTTAGCAGAAGCATTGGTGTTTGTGAAGCAATATTGGAGTGTATTCACTCTATTTTCAGGAAGTTTGTTTTTTCCAGTACTTTCTACAGAATTTGGTATAGTAGATATTTTCTTTTTCTTTGGTCTAACTGGTGTAGTAGTATTTTTTCTTTTTATAAAAAAAATATTACTACTTAAACAGCAGCCCGCGTATAATTATATAATTATTATTCTACTTGTTGCAGATGCTCTTTCGGGAACGGTTCTCAACACAGTTTCGGCTATGTTATTAATAGCACTGTGGAATTTAGTACAACGTATAGGTTCAGAAAAAGAAATAGTTAGAAGATCTGTTAACTAATGGCAACATAAATTATTATACATTGCATAAT
>CAYYNF010000157.1:0-5653 GCA_964472695.1 uncultured Flavobacteriaceae bacterium | reverse complement strand
GTTTACCCAAATATATAATAAATGTTCGATTTTCTTTTTTTATGAACAAGCCCTGCTTTAACTATTTATCTTTTTGGTTTTTGGCTCTTTTTACTTCTTGCATTTAAAAAATGTTTTGTGTAGTTTTGGTAATATAGTAAAACAGCATCTACTGTTTTGTCAGATGATTCCTTCTTGTCGATTTGCAGACATTTTTTAATACGCTTGGAAGTCGTAGATTTATTTTCAAAACCCTCATGTTTCGGGCTTGGTGTTTTGTCTCGCATTTTTTTCGGAAGTAATACATCCCCAGGTTTATAATCTCCACGTTTCCTAGCTTCTGATAGGTCATTAGTATATTCTTGATAATACAAGGCCTTTTTAGTTAATTCTTTCCTCGACAATGCTATTCCTCTTTCTAGATAATGAATGTTCAGAAGTTGTACGGCTTCTTTGAATGTTACAAAACCAATAGGTTCTCCTTGTGTATTTGTTATTCTAGGAGGAAGTAATACACGGCCTTTTCTTTCAGGTAGTTCTAGTTTGGTACTATTATTTTTTTGTATTAGTAGTGCGTCTATTTCATATTGATTAGGTTGTGGTGCAAATTTTTGATTGCAAAGTAACAGAGCATTTTCCTTAGGGATATTATATCTCTTGCTTATTAGGTTAACCATTTCTAAATCATTCAAAGGTTTAGAAGTATTCCCTTTAGCATCGGTGAATATATATTTTTCTTGTTGTTCGGAAGCATTGATATGCTCATTTTTAAGTTGTGAAGGTGTTTTTAATAGCATTTTCGATCTGAGGATCTCTGCGTATTTTTCATTGCCGTAAGTAAGCTGTTGTAAATTTTTAATAAGAGCTGTAGCACCCATTACCTGAGTGGAAGGTTGCCATTTTGGGTTCATTATTAAATAATTATTATCGTCTAGTTGTATTAGTTTTGCTCCTATTAGGGTTTGTGCTCTTTGTTTGGCAGTATGTAATAAGAAATTGTTTTTTACACGTACGAAAATTTCTTGAGCCTGTCTTTGAGGTATTTGATAATGATCTTTTATTAAATTAATGGCTTCATCTTGATTTACATATTGTATGGCTTTTCCCTTAAGTTGTATATTGAATTTCCCTGATAACGTTTGCTCTAGTTTAATTTCTGATTCAGGTAATTCAGAAATATGCTCTTCTGCAAGTGCCGTAGATTCTCTTTTAGTTGTAGTATCAGCTACAATTCTACTGCAAAGCTCAATGGCTACTTCATTATCTATCCCGTAGGCGTTTTGGTATAGGTTTATTAGTTCTTCATAGTTGTATTTTCTACTGCTATTATCGCTATATCGAATATTGAAACTATCAAGGGATAATTGTTCGATACGTGCACCTAGTAATTGATTATGCTCTTTAGAAGTTATTTCAGTATCTTCTAGTAGCTGTTCGGCTTTATGGGAGTCTATTTTAATGTACTTTGATAAATTTTCTAAAGTTGTTGCCTTATCGAATATACCAGAAGCATATCTTCCATCACTTCTAGGCTGTAGTAATAAATAATTGTCGTTATCTAGTTTTATGTGTAATACATCATTAAGTTTTTCATGAGCTTCTATAGTTTTTATTAACTCCTCAATTTCATTATCGTTTAATGTGTTGTGTTTCTTAAGTTCTTCTTTAGAAATTTGTTTGAGGTCACAATTAAAGAGAGGAGCTTCTAAACGTTTAATTTTTCCTGAGTTTAGTATTCTTTTACTTGCAGTATCGTCAATATAAAATATACTAGCTATAGTAGATTGCATCTTTTCAGAAGAGAGTATGCTTGTTCTTTTTTTTCTTTTGTCTATAAACAAGTACTTATCATCACTAAGTTGAATAATTTTAATACCTCTTATCTTGTCTTTACGATCTTCCTGATCAAGTTTTCTAAAGATTTGTGAAGCGTTCTGATTTTTGAATTTAGGGGTGTTGCCTATAATTTTTTCTACTCCTGGTTCACTAAGTTCCTCCGAAGTATTGTGATCATCAAAATGAATCCTGAAACGATCAGGAGCTACGCGTTCTAGTCTAGTGATATTCGTTTCCTCTTTAGTATTAATATTAGGTTCTACTTCTAATTCGGGATTTCTCATCTTTTCAACTTAATTTTCTTGTAAACTTAAGAGTTGTTAATGTTTCAAAGAAGTAAAATGTATTTATTTCTTTGAAAATCAGTGAAAATTATTGTTTGTTAAGTGAAATTAAGTAGAGACTACTTTTAACGATATTCTCTTTCTTTCATGTGATTGTACGAATAGTTTTTAATAAGTGTTATTCATACGGGTAATGGGTAAGGCACTCAACTGATTAAAGAAAGATTTATTTAGCCATATATTCGCATCACCTACTACCGAAAAACGGTATTTAGCACGTGTGATGGCTACGTTTAGGATATTAGGTTTACTAGAAGCCCATATTGCTGCTTTTTCGCTTTGATGGTCTAGTCCTAAGCATAGAATGACCCCCTGAGCTTGTTTTCCTTGAAAAGTATGTACAGTACCTAAATGGCTCTTCAACCAGTTTATTAAATCAATCCGATCTGCCTTTTGGGTTTTGATACCACTAGAGTAATTAAGGTTTTTTAATAGGTATTGGCGAAGTTTTGTTGATACTTCACGAAAAGGGGATATAAGGTATAAGTCGGGTAGTGCAGTATGCATCATGATTTCGAGGTTTACTAGTTGTAGTACTACCTGTGCTTGTGCTTCACAAAAATGTTTTCCCGATACGAGGCCTTTAACGTCATAAAATGCTGTTTGTAACATTAAAGGTATGTCTTGTGGGGTTTCTGTAGCCATAAACATGCTGTTGTTGTAGGCAATATGATTTGCGATTTCAAACATAGGACTTACACAGCGACGATGTACTTTTAAAGGAGTTCCAATCCATATATCATTTTTGGCATAGCCCGAAATATATGTACCTATAGGGTTGATGCGATCAGCTGCAATTTGTACCGATAATAAAGGGTGTATTTGTTTGTTGGTGAATCCATAGCTATTTCTGAAGTGGTGTATAATAGGTAGTGGCGTTGTATTTACAGGTTCTATCTGGAAGGGATCTCCTACAATGACTACATTTTTCGCACGGTAAATAGCTCCTGCAGCAGCCTGTGGTAGGGCTTGTCCTGCTTCATCAATAAATAGCCAAGGTAGTTTTTCAGCACCAACTTTCCCAAACATACGATAAAAAGAAGCGAAAGTAGAAGATATTACAGGGATCACCATAAAAAAGGTATCCCAAAGTGCTTCGGTCTCACGAGAGCTTAATTCTATTGCTCCACGACTCCATTTAAAAAAGGCATCTAAGGTGTCAATAATATATTGTTGTTCTTTATTAACATGTATCAGAAAGTTCTCTTGTAATTGTAATGCTTTCTGAAAAAGACGTACTTGTAGTTCATGTAGCTTTTTAGAATGCCAGGGGTTACTATTTTGCACTTCTTTTGTGTTTATTCGCTCCCAAAATGTGTCATCAGCAAAATTATCGCCAATAGCTAGTACTTCATCATGTAGTGTGCTTTGTTGTTCTTTAAGTGTTTTAATATCATTTAATAACGTCTCTTTTTTTGAGTGTAATTGCGTTATCTTTTTTGTGATTATATTTAAATAGTTTTGATCGTTTGCACCAGAACTTTCATGTTCATTTCTGGCTTGTAATAAAGTTTCTAATTGTATTACATATTTTTCATATACTTCCTGCTTGCTTGTTATTTCTTGTGGAGTTTCACTATTTGATGACAGCTTGTAAAGACGCTTTTTCTCCTCATGTACCAGATCTAGGCATTCATTAAATTCTTTCTTTGCATCTTCCCAATGTATTATTTCATGGTTGTTGGTCTTATCAAAGAATTGGTACAAGCCTTTGTATTCGGTTTGTTGTCCATCCCAAGATTTCCAGTAGCGTTGTTCAAATAATTTTCGATTGCGTTGACGTCCTAGTACTGCCGATATTAGCCCCCAGTGTATTTCTCCAGTTTCATTAGGCGTGTTTTGAGCAATCCAGGATAAGTATTTTGTTTCTGTTTCATAAGGAATAACCTCTTTCAGTAGAGGAAGTTCTTTACTAATATTTTCTACCGCTCCGTTGTTTGATGATGCAATAACAATCCCCCCGCAGGCAAATTCTTTTTTTAAACGTGCGATTTTTGTTGTCTTACCATGTTCGTTGCCTATACTTAATGAAGTTTCAAAAGCATCTTTTGGATCTTTTAATGTAACTAATTTCTTAGCACGCTCGGTTAAAATTCCAGCTATGGCATGGCGTAGTAAAGTGGTCTTTCCTGTACCAGGAGGACCGTTTACAGAGAGTATATTATGACTCTTGTCATCTTCTTTGGCTTGTTTCACAATGCGGTTAACCGAAAATTGTTGCATTAAGTTTAGGGCATAAGGAGAAGGCCAACATGCGTCAGGAAAAGCCTTAGCGTGTAGAGATTGTTTCAGTATATTAGTGTCTTTGTTTAAATCATAGCGTTCGTTAAATTGGTTTAGATTTCCGTTGAGGTATTTTTTGAAAGCAGTATCAGCTATAGTGTTCTGTGATTCCAAACGCAAATTCGATTGAATCTCTTCTAGATCGAGTGTATAAAAGCTATTAAAAACATCAGGATAGGCTTCAATATATTCATTTTTCTGTTCGCGAGTACTTAGTTTTCGAGTTCCTTTTTCTATGTACACACTCATGTTTCCTCTAAAGGAGCCGTTGAGCTCCTTTATTACAAGTTTCTGTATGTACTCTAAATCTTCTTGCTTTAGTACACGCCCTTGAGTTTCCTGAGTGATGCTTTTATCTTCATTTTCGTATTCAGTAATAACACGTAGTACGGGTTGAATTTTCTTGAAAAGTCCTTCTTGACACTCATGGAATGCCGCTCCCCAGTTTTGAGATTGAATATTATTTTGCTCTAATTGTTTTACTGCCCAAGGAAATGTAGATACACCAAAAGTATTAGGAATGTATCGCCCAGAGCTATCTATTTTAAAAGAAGCTTGATAAATTGTTTCCTGAGATATGTTGGGGTTGGTATTTTTAGTCTGGAAAAGACGAAAAATATGATCGTGTATTTGTGTTTTTAAACATACACCAAAATATACCGAATATATGACGACTTCAGATTGTTTGTAGTTGACTTCTTCTTCATATATGCCATCAATATCAGGGGCATTATTAAGATCGATAGTTGTGTTTGTTACTTGTATGCTAGCAGGGTGAAAATGCTCTAGCTGGTGCCAACACGAAAGAAGTTTGTTATGAAGTGTCATAAATATAGAACCCTAAAAGTATATGTTCTTCACAAAGGTAGTGAGTAATACGTGTTATGGATAAAGATTTTTCATAAATATACTAGTTATTCTAGTTGGAGATTAAGGTGTCACATATAAGTCGTTTCTATAATTGATAATTAAATCAGTATAAGGTTTTGTGCCCATTAAGTGGAGATCGGTCACTGAAAGAACATTCGGAATCTTCAATTTTAAACATGCTCTTAGTCTGTTCCTTTGTTTTAAGTATTCAGTTTGTGAGTTTATTTTGAAAATACCTAACTTAAATCAAATCTTCGAGAGTTGCATTTATCTGTTGAATCTAAGATCAATACTCCGTAAGTATCTAAGCGGCGATACATCCATATTCTCTGAGATCTTTC
>CAYYNF010000156.1:0-5787 GCA_964472695.1 uncultured Flavobacteriaceae bacterium | reverse complement strand
CTCGATAACTAAATCATTCGCTTCTTTCACAAAACACACAAGGCGATTTACGAACAATAACTCGTAAAAACAGCTATGTTATTTTGGTAAAAAGCTTTAAAGATCCTTAACGATTATCTATATTTATTACTTAATTAAAAATATCAAACGTAATGAACTTAAATGAAAAAATGCTTAGAGATGATGCCCTAAAAGGAAAAACAATTGTAGTTACTGGTGGTGGAAGTGGTTTAGGAAAATCGATGACTACTTATTTCCTTGAACTGGGTGCTAATGTAATAATTACCTCTCGAAATATTGAAAAACTAGAAAGAGTAGCTACAGAACTAGAAGAACAAACAGGTTCTCGTTGTTTAGCGGTAGCTTGTGACGTGAGACATATAGAAGAAGTAGAAGCTATGCATAAAAAAGCTATCGATACTTTTGGTAAAGTAGATGTACTACTAAACAATGCCGCAGGGAACTTTATAGCCCCCACAGAACGTCTTTCTGCTAATGCCTTTGATACCATTATTGACATTGTACTAAAGGGAACCAAAAATTGCACCTTAACTTTTGGTAAACATTGGATAAAAACACAACAAACCAATACAAGTGTCCTAAACATTGTAACCACTTATGCATTTACAGGTTCAGGATACGTAGTACCTAGTGCTACTGCAAAAGCAGGAGTACTTGCTATGACAAGGTCTTTAGCTGTTGAATGGGCTAAATACGGTATGCGTTTTAATGCAATAGCCCCTGGACCTTTCCCTACTAAAGGAGCTTGGGATAGATTACTTCCTGAAAATATACGAGATAAGTTTGATGTTTCTAAAAAAGTACCTTTAAAAAGAGTTGGTGAACATCAGGAACTTTCAAACTTAGCCGCTTATTTAGTATCTGATTTCGCTGCATATATGAACGGTGAAGTAATTACTATTGATGGTGGTGAATGGCTAAAAGGTGCTGGACAAATGAATATGCTAGAACAAATTCCCGCACCACTTTGGGATCAATTAGAAGCGGCTATACGTGCTAAAAAAAGAAACTAAAAATACCATTAGTTTTCATAAAATAAAGTAACAACTACTATCTTGTAAAGAATATAAATTTACGGCATAGTAGTGTTACTTTATCTATATAGAGCCAAAGTGCGTTATAAATGGCATAAAAAATACTTAATGTTTAGAGGTATTTTCGACAGTCCAGATTTCAAATACCTCTGTATTGACTATAGATTTGTATTGATATTTCTTCAAAAAATCTTCAAAACAAGATCTACCATAATAAGTTACACTTGTGTAACTGTGTTTCACATCTACCATAAGTGGATATTTACCCGTTGATTCTATACTTTTCTCTAAAGAATCAAACAATTCATAAATAGTCACATAGTTATTCTCTACCCAAAACTTTTTAACAGGAGGATTTGTTTCTGTCAAATAGTAAAAAAGCGGCTGATGTCCATAAATAAAAAGATTTCTTTCTTCGTTGATATTTTCATCTATGGCACTACTGAGTTTTTCAATATGATCTACATGCTGTTTAGACGTTAATATTCCTCTCATTTTTGGATGAGATACTGGATGTACACATCTTAACCTACAAGTAATTCCTTTATCTACATGATAGATCCAACTTATCCGAGAACGTAAACTAAAAAATAGTATGAATACAATACAGAACACAAAAACAGGCTTAGTATATATTTTAATCCCTTGTAGCTCGAATATATGGTATTGTGATAAGATTAATAATGACAATGGAATCAATAACATTAAGCCGTAAGAAGCCTTAAAAAATATTCCCGTATTAGATCCTATAAGTTGCGTAAATGCTAATACAGAAAATACAACAACCAATATACTAAACTTGTCTTTCTTAACTAAAGATATTATTAATGGGAAAATACAAACAGCCGGAATAATATACTTAAAATCAGAATTGTAAGAATAACCTGTATAAACAAAAAGTGCTACACAAAATAAGAAGAGAGTAAAGATTATAATATATATACTAGACTTTTTAGTCTTAGAATATACATAAACAATAGATAAAGATAGTATTGATACTAAAGCACCCGTTAAATGATATGAAAAAAGTAATAAATCCCAAATATAATGACTTATAAGGCTAGATTTCGAATGACTTGAAAAGTTATCAGTATTAATCGATTTCAAAAAAGTATACGTCAATTCTAAATTTTGAATGATTATTTGATAAATACCTAAATGCTTAAATAAAGACAATACTATGATAAATATACAAACTACTCCCAAAATGAATAGAAAGTACTGTTTTGTTGAAAGCCATAGATATTTTAAACGATTTGTTTTTTCCTTGTATAGATTTATATAAATTAAAATAAAAGGTATCAAAACAATAAAGATGATATCTGACATCCTACTTAGGCTTGCTAAAGCGAAAAACAACCCCGAAAGAAAAAAATATAAATTATTTTTTGAGTTAGCACCCTTTACAATAAAGAAACCTGTTGTAACCAAAAAGAACCAAGATATAATATCATATGAAAGCATAAAGGCAGTAATTCTTGTTCCAAATACAAGACCACAGAAAAGTCCTATCAACAACAATATTTTATTTTTTGTAACCTCTTTTAATATGATAAATATGAGTCCAAGAATCGAATATAAGTATCCTAAAAAAGCAAACTTCAATCCTATAATTCCTAAATCTGGAAAAAATTTTAACCAAGTTGCACCAATAAACTGAGCTAAAATAACTTCAGGAAGGATTATTTTACCAACATCTAAATTACCAAAGAAGTTTTGATAAAGCGTAGCAAAATAACCTACATCGGTTAAATCTCCATCCTGAAAAATAAATAGAATAGGATATATAACAATCAAAAAAACTAACAAGTATGCTAATACTCTATTTGACAGATGTATTTCTCTTATATACTTCACGATTGTACTTTTTGTAAGCTGGATTAAAGTTCTTTTAAAGAAAGAGTAGTATCACTTATTAATTGCTAGCACCACATCTTAATGAACTAAATATCATTTCTCTTTTATGATAGAAAAACTTTTAACTTGGTTGAATCTAGCCATAATTTTTCTGGAAAAAAAATTTATTAAGACAATACACTTTTAATCACATCTATTATCTCATCCTGTTCATGTCGTTTGAGATCGTAAAACAAAGGTAACCTAACTAAACACTTTGCATAGTTATCACAATTCAAAAGTACTCTATCATCGTGCTTATTAAAAAAATAAGAACTAGAATGTAACGATAAATAATGAAATGCCGACAATATCCCTTTTTCCTTAAGAGATTTGATTAATGAGTCTCTTACTTGTGAATTTTCGCATACCAAATAAAATATATGAGCATTATTAGTTGCATAATCGGGTATATATGGAAGGCTAAACAAAGGGGAATCTATGGTTTTAAACTCTTTATAATAATTTGCCCATAGATATTTACGTCTATCTTGAATATCATCTAGGCATTCTAGCTGTGCATATAAAAATGCAGAAACTACCTCTGACGGCAAGAATGAAGACCCTATATCGATCCATTCATATTTATCAACTTCACCTCTAAAAAATGCAGACCGATTTGTTCCTTTTTCCCAAATAATTTCTGCACGTTCAACAAATCGTTCATCATTAATAATTAACATCCCCCCTTCTCCTGAAATAATATTTTTAGTTTCATGAAAAGAAAATGTTCCTAAATGAGCAATCCCCCCAAGCGGTCTACCTTTATAAAAACTATCTATAGCCTGTGCTGCATCCTCAACCACAAAAATATTATGCCTTTCAGCAATATCCATAATACTATCCATATCACAAGCAATACCACTATAATGAACTACAACAATAGCCTTTGTTTTTGATGTAATTAGTAATTCTACCTGACTTGAATCTATATTGGGATTATTACAGCCGCTATCTACAAAAACTAGTTTTGCTCCTCGTAGTACAAAAGCATTTGCTGTAGACACAAAAGTATAGGAAGGTAAAATAACTTCATCCCCAGGTTTTATATTTAAAAGAATAGCTGCCATTTCCAATGCATCTGTACAAGATGTGGTTAATAGACATTTTAGAAATCCATATTTTTTTTGAAAGAACTCATGACATAATTTTGTGTATTTACCATTTCCTGAAATTTTACCCGAGTTGACCGCATCACAAATATACTGTGTTTCTTTCCCCGACAAATAAGGTCTATTAAAAGGAATTCTTATTTCCATAAATGATATACATATTGACTTTTATCTAAAGAGAAGCCGTTTCGTTCATAAAGAGCAATTGCCCCTTTATTCTGTTTCTGTGTTGAAACTATATTTTTTTTATTAGGATACACGTAAGATACAGCTTGTAATAGTGATGAGCCTATCCCCTTGCCCCAATATTTATCATGAACTGCTATCAAGCCTATTCTGATATATTCGTCAACTTCTTTTAATGTTATAAAGCCTAAAATTCGCTTATTTAATTTATAAACCAAAACTTTATCAGAAATTACTTTACTAATACTTTTATGAATCCACGTTTTATATAGTCTCTCAAAATGAATAGCCAACAAAGTATCTTTTTTAAATCTTGAATAATGCCCACTTAATAGGGCTAAATAAATAAGTTCATCGGTTAAACTACCGTTATATTCTTCTATATTTTTAGGCATTTCATCAATGATACTAGATTCTTTTTTATAAGTAACCTTTACATCAATTAGTTCCGAACTACCTATTGATCGTTGTTTTCTATCTGAGAAAACATAAATTAAATCAAATTGAGTGTTATGTTTAGATATACTTTCAAAACATAGCACCGAATTACTTATATCTAAGAAACCAATATCATAATTGAAAAAGGCTGAATCCCAATCTAATCTCTTCGCTTTTTTCATTTCATCAATAGTTTAGCTTTTTCTGTACAATGTAAACTGGGCGATCTTTACTTTGTTCAAATGTTTTACCTATGTAAACCCCTACTACCCCCATTATTAGTATTATAATTCCAGATAAAAATGTTATTGTAATAATAATACTACTGAATCCTAACACAGTAATTTGTCCTGTAAAGTACTTATACAGGTAAAATAATCCTGTTATAAAAGAAACTAGAGAAATATAGAACCCTAATTTAACTATAATTCTTAGAGGTTTATTTGAAAAGGAGATGATATTATCAAAAGCTAATCTTAATAATTTCGATAAAGTATAAGATGACTTCCCCTCTAACCTCTCAGAATGCTCTACGCGTACTTTTATGTGATTGAACCCAACCCATTGAATCATTGTAGGGAAATATCTAATATAATCCTTCATTAATAAGATAGATTGAATGGCTGTTCTACTATAAATTCCGAAATTAGCAACTGTAGCATCTTGTTTAGTATCTGTTAAATAACTAAATACTTTATAGAATAGGTTGGAACATAATTTCTTGAACCATGTATCTTGTCTATTCTCTCTTTGAGCAAAAACTATGTCATAACCTTCTTTAGTTTTGTCAAATAATTTCAAGATTTCTTCTGGTTGATCTTGAAGATCACAATCCATCACAACAATCCAATCTCCTTCTGCAAGTTCTAACCCACAAGTAATAGCATAATGTTGACCAAAATTTCTACTAAGTTTTACCCCTTTTACTCTGTTATCTTTTTCACATATTTTCTCTATTTTCTCCCAAGAATTATCGGGACTATTATCTTCAACTAAGATAATTTCATAATCTCTAGAAATATTTGGTAAAACTATATTTAATCGATCTATTAACTCTTGAATAATTTGTTCCCCCATGTATACAGGGCTTACTATTGATA
>CAYYNF010000155.1:0-5810 GCA_964472695.1 uncultured Flavobacteriaceae bacterium | reverse complement strand
ACATAAAGTAGTTTTTCAAGGATTATATATTCATCTATTTTAAGATAATATATTGTTGAATAGATAATTAAGAAAAATAAAGCAAGATAGTTGAAATAACTTTGTTTTTGGAAGTTAAACTGAGTTACTAAATCATGAATTTTAGGTATAAATTTAGACAAGTTTGCAGAAACTCCACTTATTGCAAAATAAATATAAAAAGCAATATTTATTTTGAAATAATCTATTATAGGAGTTTTCACATCTAAATGTAGCATAATATAGCCTATAAATATTACTAGAGGCATCGTAATTATATAGATTCCAGTAAGTGATAGTTGTAATCGTTTCTTGGAAGTGCTATCTAAGTGTGTCTTCAAGTAATTATCACTACCTATAAGTCTTATAAAGTTACGAAAATGATAGGGATATTTTTGTTTAGAGATCCCTAATAAAAAAATGATTTTCAATACCATAAACGCAATCACATCATGAATGCTAAAAAATAACCAACTAGTTGCCAACGTAGATATAATATTTTAGATAATTTATTATAGCAAATGTAATTCCAATAGTAAAGCTTTATAGTATATTTGGAATTAAATTTTTTTAGATGTCATTAAATCTAGTGATTATACCTACTTATAATGAATTTGAGAATATAGGTTTATTATTAAAACATATTATTAGTTTACCTGTCATATTTCATATTTTAGTGGTAGACGATAATTCGCCTGATGGTACAGCTGGTTTAGTTGAGCAGTTACAAGAAGAGTACCCTAATCGTATATTTCTAGAAAAGCGAATAGGGAAATTAGGTCTTGGTACTGCCTATATCCACGGATTTAAATGGGCGTTAGAGCGTAATTATGATTATATCTTCGAAATGGATGCTGATTTCTCACACAATCCAGATGATCTGATTCGTTTATATGATAAGTGTAGTTCAGAAAACCTTGACATGGTTGTAGGTTCCAGATATGTAAATGGTGTTAATGTAGTGAATTGGCCTATGAGTAGGGTATTACTTTCATATATTGCATCTAAATATGTGCGACTAATAACAGGTATGGATCTTTATGACACTACTGCTGGTTTTGTATGCTACTCTCAAAAGCTATTATCTCAAATTAAATTGGATAATATATCTTTTGTAGGTTATGCGTTCCAAATAGAGATGAAATTTCATGCGTATTTATTAAATTGCAAAATTGCCGAAATACCTATTATATTTACAGATAGAACCAGAGGAATTTCTAAGATGTCTAAAGAGATAATCTCTGAAGCTATTTTTGGGGTAGTTCAAATGAAGTTAAAAAGTTTTTTTTCAAAATAAATTATGAGTAAAGTTCTTATTAAAAGTGCAAGGGTAGTAAATGAAGGCGTAATTTCTGAATGTGATGTATACATTGAGAATGGCTTTTTCGTTGAAATTGCCCCAAGTATCAGTCCAAAGTCACCAGACACACAGATTGTTGAGGCAGAAGGAAAATATCTGCTCCCTGGTATGATTGACGATCAGGTTCACTTTAGAGAACCAGGACTCACTCATAAGGCAAATATCGAAACAGAATCACGTGCTGCAATTGCAGGAGGTATTACTACTTTCATTGAGATGCCTAATACGGTTCCACAAGCTACTAAAATAGATCTATTAGAGGAGAAATTTGCTATTGCTAGTGAATCTAGTTATGCCAATTACTCATTTATGTTTGGAGGAACTAATGATAACCTAGATGAAATCTTAAAGTTAGATCCTAAAAAAGTAGCGGGCTTAAAATTATTCTTAGGTTCTTCTACTGGAAATATGCTGGTAGATGATCCTGATACTATTCGTAAAATTTTTGAATCTACACCATTGTTGATCTCAGTACATTGTGAAGATGAAGCTACAGTAAGAGAGAACTTAGCTAAATATCAAGATCTTTATGGAGAAGATATCCCCGTTACTTATCACCCAAAAATTAGAAGTGAAGAGGCTTGTTATTTATCTTCAAGTAAAGCTATCGAATTAGCGAAAGAAACAGGAGCGAGGCTACATGTTTTTCATTTATCGACAGCAAAAGAATTAGAATTATTTGATAATAACATACCTCTTAAGGATAAAAAAATTACTTCTGAAGTGTGTATCCACCACTTGTGGTTTACAGACCAAGACTATAAAACAAAAGGAACACATATTAAATGGAATCCTGCTGTAAAAACACAAGCCGATAAAGAAGGACTTCTTCAAGGACTTCTTGAAGATAAAATTGATGTGATTGCTACAGATCACGCACCACATACATTAGAGGAGAAAGATAATGTATATACCAAAGCTCCATCAGGAGGACCATTGGTACAACATGCTTTGCCTGCACTACTTGAAATGCATTTGAAAGGTCTGATTTCTATTGAGAAAATAGTGGAAAAAGCATGTCATAACCCTGCAATATTATTTGAAATAGAAAAAAGAGGTTTCATTAAACCAGGTTATTACGCCGATGCAGTATTAGTTGACGTTAATGCTCCGTGGACCGTATCTAAGGATAATGTAATGTACAAATGTGGATGGTCTCCTTTCGAAGGTACGAATTTTAAGTCTCGTATAACTCACACATTTGTAAATGGGGTGTTGGTATATGAAAACTTCAAAGTATTAAATAGAGATAAGCAAGGAATGCGTCTTACTTTCGATAGATAATGAAAAAAGGTCTATGCTATATTTTATCGGTCTTTTCTTTAATAGCTTGTTCTAAAAAAAAGGCTATTAAAGAAATTGCACCTCCTACTTGCCATATCGAAAGGTCGGAGTTTATAGATATTATGACTGAATATTTTCTATTAAAATCAGCAAAATCCATAGGTAGAAGAGCATTAAAAAATACCGGGATTCAACCTAAAGATTATCTCTTTAGAAAGTATAGTGTAGACTCTGTAGTTATAAAAGATAATTTGAGGTTCTACACATCCACTTTTGAAAGTACCAAGGAATTTTATGAAGAGGTAAAGAGTAATATTAAAGGTCAGCAAATTCTTATAGAAGAGATCATTGATGAGCATAATGAAAGAGAGCTCGAAAGGGACGAAGAGAATGAAAGAGAATAACTATTATACAGGCTTTTTACTTTAAAAACACTAATAAATAAGCGTTTAAAATCATATGATTTTAAACGCTTATTTATTAGTATAACTTATATTCAATTAAAAAATACGATTTTGGTGGGCCGACTTTAGTAAGTCATTTACTGTTTTTACAGGGTTAAAAGTTGTTAAAGGTACTTCAACAAATATATTAATCCAGTTCGCCATAGCCCCATTCCATAAACCAGGCAACTCTAAAGCTTTTAAGGCTTTCCCATTTAATGTTTTATGTGATATAAACTTCATATCATGGTTGATATACTGAGTTAGATCAAACTTATTTCCTTGATAGTCTTTCATAGCACAAACGATATCTACAGGGTTAAAGTGTGTCGCCTGTTTCAAAATCTTCGTTTGAGATCTTGAAGTAGTATTAATTTGACTCGACTCCACTATTTGTAGCTCATCTATTCCATTTTCATTCTTAATCCAAAAAGGACCTCCTCCAGGCTCCCCTTCATTTACTACCATACCACAAACACGTATAGGTCTATTAAGTACGCCTTCCAAATATTCAACTTTATAGTTATCTGCAAATTTATTAAAATCTACTGGAGTTATAATGTTGAGATCATTTTCTAAAAATGCCGTAATACTTTCCATTTCTTCTACATCAGGTGTCTGTAGTTTTATAGATTCTAAAATTGAAAATACCCTGTTTTGTATTTGTAGAAGTTTTCCTGCTAAAGCTTTTTTGTATATCGTTAACTCATCTTGGTACTTACGAACCACAACATTATCAATGTTTTTTATAAATACAATATCGGCATCAATACTATTAAGATTTTCTATTAACGCACCGTGTCCCCCAGGACGGAATACAATAGCATTGTCTTTATCTCTGAAAGGTTCATTATGTTCTGTTACAGCAATAGTATCTGTATATGACTTTTGAAAAGAGTAACTAATATCAAAAGTCGTTTTCGTTTTCTCTTCTACTTTTTTTCCAATACGCTCAAACTCCTCTTCAAATTTCACTAAATGCTTTGGAGATATAGTAAAATGAACTTTTGCTTTTCCTTCCTTAGAGGCATAGTTTGCTCCTTCGAATAAATGTTCTTCAAAAGCAGTAGTCACATTAGTGTTATACTTATGGAAAGGAAGAATCCCTTTTGGTAGTTCCCCATAGCTTAATCCACCATGATTTTTCAGCATCGTTTTCACAAAAGCATAAATTTGTTCTCCTTCTGTAAAGTCTTCAAATCTAGGGTATTTATTTTTGGTAGCATCTAATACTTCGTCATAGAAAGGTAGTTTTTCAAACCCAATTAAAAACAGGCGCATAGCTACTGCTTTCTCGTAGTTTAGATATGAATTGATACTTTCTTTAGTGAAGTCGTAGTTATCTAGAAATTTGAATAATTCTTTAAACATACGTGTAGCTGCTCCCGATGCAGGTACGAATTTCGTAATATCTAGTTTGTTAATTTTTGTGTCATAAGTCTTTGCATATTCAAGTAGTTCTGTTGTTGAAAACTGAATAATACCCGAACCTATATTTGCGGGTTTAGAAAGTTGAACAAATGGAATACCTGTTTCAAAGGTTTTTATTTGCTCTAAGACATGTTCTATATTAAGTCCTTTATCTTTGATCTGAGCGATATCTTTTTCTGAAAAATGCACAATATTTTTTTTAAAATTACGATTTGTAAACCACGAAATATAATTATTTGATTTCAATATTTAACTAAAAAATTAACATCCCTTTGGCATTATCATTGAAAATTAATGGATTACAAATATAAATATTGATTTTTTAACGTTTTAATAATTATCCGTAGTAACTTAAGTAGTCAGTTTTTTTATGATAAATTCTTACTAATGTGCTACAACGAGTGTAAATCCATCAAATTCAATACCATAAATTTCATAATGTTCATGGTGTTCAGGATGATGTATGGCAGCACCTGTTTGCATGCTAGGAAGTTCAAAAGGAGCGATGCTCATATGCTGTTTAAAACTAATGCCTTTTTCTCCATGAATTTTGAATAAAGCTTCCTTAGCTCCCCAAATTAGCGTTAATGTCTCTACTGGATTTGAACTTTCTTTTACGTAGGCTTCTTCTTTTTCATTAATAAATTTAGAAGCTAATTTCTCGATTTTAGATTGCTGTTTTTCGATGTCTATCCCTACAGCTTTTCCACTAAGTACAATAGTTGCGTACTCATTAGAGTGAGAAATAGAAATAAATACTCCATCGTTTAAAGTAGGTTTACCATGAGTATCATAGCTTAAGTCATCGTCATTGTAGGCGGCTATAGACAACAACTGTCGCACACTGTAATAGGCTTTCTGATGTTGTTCAGATTTCATTCTAGAAATACGCTCTTTGGAGTTTGAATTTAACTTAATGTTTCTTTTAAGTTCTTCAAGTGGTTCGGTAATTAGCCAAACTAATACGTGTGTTTCTTCGTTTATAGCAATACTCTTATATAATGGCATTTTATATTTAGTTTAAGAACGTAATTATTAAATTTGTAATCACAAATATTGTAAAATAGTTTCGATTTTTTTTTCGGACAAAGCATTAAAATATTATGAGTGCAAACATAGGTACATATGTCCCTTACAAAGTTAAAGATATTTCTTTAGCAGATTGGGGACGCAAAGAAATTGAATTGGCAGAAGCAGAAATGCCTGGATTAATGTCTTTACGTGAAGAATATAAAGACGAGCAACCATTAAAAGGAGCTCGTATTGCAGGATGC
>CAYYNF010000154.1:0-5861 GCA_964472695.1 uncultured Flavobacteriaceae bacterium | reverse complement strand
ATAGAATCCCTGTCATGAGGATCTACAACCCTAGATAAAGTTTCTGAACCAATTACTAAACAACGCTTTGCCATATCTGCTTTAATAAAAGCTTGTGCTTGTATCATTCCTTCAACCCAACCTGGACAACCAAAAATAAGATCATAAGCCACACAATTTATATTTTGAATACCTAACTTATGTTTTACTCGCGATGCTAGGCTAGGGATCATATCTGGTCTATTACTCCCTTTTTCTACATCCCCAAAGTTGTGTGCTACAATAACATAATCAATAGTCTCTTTATCAACATTTGCATTCTTTATCGCTTTTTCTGCTGCGAAAAATGCTAAATCTGAAGCCTGAAGATCATCTTGAGCATAACGACGCTCTTCAATCCCAGTAATGGCTACAAATTTTTTAATAATAACCTTATTATTTTGCTTAAATACTGAGCCATCATTATTCAAAAACTGATGCTCTTTAAATGCGTCATTAGTAACTATATTTTGAGGAATGTAACTTCCTAACCCTGTAATTTTAATACCCACAAGTCTATCTTAAATTAATTTACTACAAATTTACAAAACCTAATCGATTTTACTTTTCACCACTGTAACGATTGACAATCCATTTTAAGGAATTTAGCATAAATATACGAAAGGATTTTTCACCACAGTAGCGTAAACAAATTTAAGGATCTATTAATATGATCATAGAAAATTAAATAAAAATCACACTTTTTTTATAACACTAGAGCAAACAATCAAGTAGTATTAAAGATCTTTTCTATTTTTGACATCTAAAACACTATCTATATTTTTTTAAAAGGTATCCCCATTAAAATGCCTAAAAACTCAGGAACACGCTTCTTCTTTAAAAAACTATTAAACTTCTACATAAATTCAAGTATTCATGTAGCAATGGCACTAAGTGCACTAATATATAGTACCTATATACAAAAAAATATACCTTTAAATGACACCTATATAAAATGTATCTTTTTAGGAACGATTACTGGATACAACTTTGTAAAATACGCCCCTATAACTAAACTCTATCACAAAAACCTTAGTAGTAATCTACGAATAATACAGTTATTCTCGTTAGGTGTTATCATAGCTTTTACATACTACTTCTATAAACTTAGCAACCCAACAAAATTGATCCTTACTAGCATAGGATTAGTAACCGTGCTATACACAGTACCAATAGGAATAAAACGCAATCTACGTTCCTATACAGGAGTCAAAATATATATTGTGGCTATATGCTGGAGCTTAACATCTAGCATTACCCCAATATATACACACTATGAACATCTTCATTTTGATGATTTTTTACTATTTATACAGCATTTTATATTTGTGAGTGCTTTAATAATTCCATTTGATATTCGGGATCTCAACTATGACCCTAAAAAACTCCGAACCTTACCACAAGTACTAGGAATACGAAAAGCAAAAATACTATCAATACTTCTTTTCGTGGGATTTTATATTATAGATAGCTATCGTAGAGGAATAGTGAATTCTTTTGATAGCTTAATCACTATGCTATTATTTACAACATTAGTCTACCTACAAGATCATCAAAAAAACTCAAACTATTATTGTGCTTTATACATAGAAGCTGTACCTATCTTTTATTTAGGTGTACAATTATGTTTTCATTTTTTACAAAGATAAATGACTATACTTTCCTCTAGATTTAATGAGAAGGACCTCCTCTTCTTTTACCTTTTGCTTGATTCTTTTGGGAAAGAGGAGTTTGTTTATGTAATACAGCTCGTCTATCTAGCACTAATGAAGATTGTTGAGTTCGCTGTAGGTTTCCACTCTTTAGAGTAGTCGCTTGAGATTTTGAAGGAATAGACCTTAACAAACCTGCCATACGTTCAGGTGTTTCCTTATATTCAGTGCTATCAGTACCCCAAAGACTAATACCAGAAGCGATACTCTGCTCCAATCCTTTAGGAAGATCTTCCTTTTTAAACTTTCTTGTTATAGAACCTAATTTCCTTATGATTGCGAAAACTAATCTTGCCCTCTCTTTATTTGCTTCAGGAGTCTGGTTACCTTTGATTTTTTTTAACTTATGAAGTAAAATATTTAATTTATCTATTTTTTCTCGTGATGCTTTATCACCCAAAGGTTTCTTTTTTAATAACTTATTTAATGCTGGTACTATATCATTAACTATTTTTGATTCAATACCTATATTTCTTTTATGAAAACCCTTCTCAAAAGCTGGATAAAGTGGACGTGCTAAATCAGCTGCTTCTGCAAGAAGCTTTTTAACCTCTCTCGAAGTTTTAGGAGGTTTCTCATGTGTTCCGTAACAAGCAATGTTGAGTTCTTTTATCTTACTTTCCAAAGCTTTTAACTCACTTTTAGGAAACACTTTTCGATACTCCAAAAGTAAATCATTGAGATCCTCTACCTGAGCTTCTTGTTCACTTTTTGGACCTTTAAACAGAGGTACACTTCTACCATTCTGTTGATATGCCTGTAAAGCCTTATTGATACGTTCATTATTTAATCTTTTCTGATTTATATTCGTTAAAGCACCTACTAAATGTCTTAAAGTAATTGCACTAGGATCAACATTAGGCTGTTGTAAAACGACACAACTGGCCGAAATCTCTATAGCATTCTTATAAAGCTTATCTAATCGCTCACCAACTTGTTCCACCGACAAACTTTTTCTATTTTTCGCTAATTCATATACCTCTGCTATAAAATCTTGCAACAATTTATTTTCAAGATTTATAGCCTTCCCCCCTTTAAATAATCCTCCTTTAAATACGGTTTCATATTGTTCTTTAACATTTTCAAGCTCAATTATTTGTTTACCCAAGAGCTTGTTGTCCCTTTTCAAATCCTTAATTTGACGTTTAACCTCTGAAGGTAATAGAAAACCTAAGTACCCCTTCGTCAATGAGAATTCCCTTTTAACTTTATTAAGCTCGATAGCTATGTTCTCTTTCTTCGCCCTTAAACCACTAAGCTCAGTACTAAGTTTACTAATGCCCTCGAAAGCTCTTGCTAACTCATATAATACATACATATCATTTAAATTAGAACGTTCTTTAGCAGTAGCAGTAGGCATAATAATAATTTTAAAACATTTGACTTTCGAAGGTTAATCTGAGAATCGTACTTAACAAGATTTAAAACCACAAACAACTATATATCAATACACAACATAACCATTTTAACATTAAAGAAGATCACATTTTCTATAAATTAAGTTAAATGCATCACATTTTCATTAAAATTAAACTAAGTATGAGTAGAAATGGTTTAACTACATCACATGACGTAAATACAAGAGAATCAAACAATACCTTTTGTTATTCTTAAAAAGAACTGTACTTTTATAAAAAATTCAGACCATCGCTTCTTTATATATCCATATTCCGTTCTGTAAAAAAGCTTGTCATTATTGTGACTTTCATTTTTCTACTAATACCTCTAAAAAGGATGAAATCATCCATGCAATATGTCAAGAAATAATAGCTAGAAAAGAAAGCTTTAAACACGAAATTTTAGATAGTATTTACTTTGGAGGAGGTACCCCCTCATTATGTACAACATCAGAAATTTGTGAGATTATAGACACTATCCAAACACACTATACCTGTGTTAGTACTCCTGAAATCACACTAGAAGCAAACCCTGATGACCTAACATCGAAAAAACTCTTAGAACTTAGTAAAACAAGAATTAATAGACTGAGTATTGGAGTGCAATCTTTTATTGATCGAGATTTAAAACTAATGAATCGTTCACATAATGTAGCTGAAGCTAAGAAATGTATCGAGACTGCTAAAATGTATTTCGATAATTTATCGGTAGACCTCATTTATGGCACACCTGGACTTAGTGACAGTGAATGGATTGAAAACCTAAACACATTACTACAACTAAACATACCTCATATTTCATGTTACGCACTCACCGTAGAACCCAAAACAGCACTAAAAAAACAAATTGAAAACGGTACAACACCTCAAGTTGACGACGAACAATCTGCACAACAATATAAAATTTTAACCTCAAAACTCTCTGAAGAAGGTTTCGTGAATTACGAATTTTCAAACTTTGGAAAACCAAACTATTATAGTCGAAATAACACCAACTACTGGAGTGGGAAAAAATATATAGGTGTAGGTCCTTCAGCACATTCATTTGATGGAAATAAACGTAGTTGGAATATTGCCAACAACAGTTTATATATAAAGGGTATTCAAAATAAAACACGTCACTTTGAAGAGGAAACACTTAGTACCAATGATCTATATAATGAATATATGATGACCGGACTACGTACAATGTGGGGGATTTCACTAGAAAAGGTCTTTGATAAATACGGTGACACATACTACAAACACCTCATAAAACAATCAAAACCCCACTTAGAAAATGGTAATTTAATTCTTCAGGATCAAAGCCTTAAACTAAGTCCTAAAGCTAAATTTATTGGTGATGGCATTTCTAGCGATCTATTCTATTTATAAAAATATTAAGATAACTTAAGATGAAAGCCACAATACATATTAAAAACAGAAACCTATTAGTTGACCTTAATAAAGGCATAGACCTTTCTATTCCAATACAAACAGGTGAAGAACACACCAAAGCTTGGTATATTGATCATCCAAAAATTGATGCTGTACGTATCGGAAATTGGGTAGGTAGTGTATCTGAAGGAAGTGCTGTAAACTTCAACAACATACACTTTAACCCACATGCACACGGAACACACACGGAATGTATAGGGCACATTACAGCAGAACCAATCAGTATTAATCAATGTTTAAAAACTTTCTTTTTTCAAGCAGCCTTAATCAGTATCACACCTGAAATAAAAGAAGAAGATCGAGTAATTAGCTTAAAAGAAGTACAAGAACGACAGGCATTCATACAAGGTAATAATGCTCTTATTATACGTACAATTCCGAACCTAGAAACAAAAAAACACAACGATTACGATAATAGCAACTGGGCATATATAGAAGCTACTGCTATGGAATATCTAGTAAAACTAGGTATCGAACACATATTAATTGACACCCCTTCAGTAGACAAAGAGAAAGATGAAGGCTTATTAAAAGCTCACAAAGCATTTTGGGGTTTTCCTAGTATGAAACGTAAACATTGCACAATTACTGAATTTATATTTGTCCCTAATCACATTGAGGATGGTGAATATATTCTCAATTTACAGGTAGCTGCTTTTGAAAATGATGCTAGCCCTAGTAGACCTGTTCTCTATCAAGAAATAAAACCTTAAGAACAATATTGATAAAACAAAGGATTTACTTTTAGCCATCTAGAATATTAAAAGCGTCCTCAATATGTTTTATTTCAAAATTTCCTTGAGAGGTTTTGACAATTGCAATAACATCAAACTGAACTTCGACATCTAAAGTATTTTTATTTATATATGAATTTATTACTTGTATAATAACTTTCTTTTGTTTGTCACTTATGAAATCTTGTGGGTTTCCAAAATAAGTGGAACTACGTGTCTTCACTTCGAAAACTACTAAGACTTGATCTTTAATTGCAATAATATCTACTTCATGTCTGGCATATCTGTAATTACATTCTAATATTCGATACCCCTTACCAAGAAGGTAATCTACGGCGTATTGCTCTCCCTGCTTGCCTAACTGATTATGGACTGCCATACTGTTACTCCTTATATTATAAGACTGATATGGTACAATTTACAAATAAAGATGGAAAACTTCCTGTAATGACCTATGAATTCTGAGTAAAAATAGAGCAAAAAAAAAGAGTCTTAACAAAGACTCTTCTTACTAGTAGCGGGAACAGGACTCGAACCTGTGACCTTCGGGTTATGAGCCCGAC
>CAYYNF010000153.1:0-5939 GCA_964472695.1 uncultured Flavobacteriaceae bacterium | reverse complement strand
CTCTAAGCTATTTAATTTTGATATATGAATTTGAGGGATTAGATTATCTATAATATCATCTTGTGGATCTTGTATAGCTACACTATCACTAAGTGATCTAAAGTTAATTAAATCATTAGAATCAAAAACATAACCTTCATCTGTCGACATTTGCAATTCCCTTTCAATACCTGCATCTAATGCAGTAAGTTCAGCAGCTATATGCCCACGACTTTCCAACTGAACTTGTGAAATCAACACGTACCTACTCTTTGCATCAGCAACCTGTTCCTCGAATCCTTTTTGAGCTGCTGTGAGTTTTTGTTGTCTATCAAGCAGGTAACCTTCTACTGTAGACGCCGAAGATTCAGCTAATCTAATAGACCAATCCAAATTCTTGATATTATAATCTATATTATCAACACTGTCAGAAAGCGTATTATGTTGTTTCTCCAATACTTTTATTCTAGCTTCTAACTCTCTAACCTTTTCAAAAGCATCTTTTACTTTAGATTCGTCAATCTGTGTACTAACATCAGGGACTTCTGCAGAAAATGTTTGTGCAATACCTCTAGTTGCTTCAAAAGCACTATCTATACCTGTCCTCATAGATTTTAACACCTCTAAATCAGCCACATATTTATGGTGCTGATTACTAGAATAAGATATACCTGACCTAAGCCTACTCTCAACTTCATCAGCAATATAAGCATACCCCCCTTGCATTTTAGCAAGTTGAAAATCAATAGCTCCTAGTCCACTTACTGATCGAGTATTTCTTCTATATTCATGAATAGTACAATCAACTGAGGCTAATATTTGCTCAATACTTTTTCTAGCTTCAATAATTTCTGACCTACAAGCCTCTAGCTCTTGTTCTTTCTCCTGTTTTTCAGTCCTTGAAACTTCTCGCTCCTGCTTCTTTCTACTTACAGATTGACGTTCAGCTGCATTCTGTTTTTCTTTATAAGTAAGATTTTCCTTAGCCCTTACATAAGCTTGATAGCGTTCCGATAAACCACTATACACTGCTTCGTACTGATTAAGATCTTCTAATCTTTTCTGCAAGCTATTTCTTTTTTCGATACGATCAGCCAATGTATTACTAGAAGCAACCATAGTAGGAAAATAAACAGCTGATTGTTGCATTATATGCGTAATAGCCTCATTTTTAGACTGACGAAATAAACTCGCAATCTCATCTACTCCCAACCTATTGGTTGAATTGTCTCTAGGGGATCTTTTCTTTATTTTTCCGATGATCCCCTCTGCTAGCTTAGAAGAAAATAATGTTCTTTCTTGGTCCTGAAAAAATGAAACTGCCCCTTTCTCTTCTAAAGCTGCTGTAAGTTTCCATATAGAATCCCTCACAGCCATTTCTAACACTTCCATTCCTACTGGATCAGAAGAAATAACTATTTGAGGGTTTGAAGATGCTTCTTCTTTACTTCCTAACAATTCATTAAGTGCACCTACTAACTGCTGAGGGTAATCCTTAGTAACCTCATTCAACAGATTTTCATCTTTAACTATATCCGTACTCATTCTTTTTTTCTGCAAATGTAACCTCAATACACTTTATTAAAAGCACTTAGCCTTTCATTTAAGCAAAACTTATCGTATTTTCAGTATACACTCAATGGTGATAGGTGACTCTTTTTTAGGACTAAACACTCTTCAGCTTGTTATGGATTGTACTTTCACTCAAGCTAAGATTGAAAAACCTTTTACTACAAAGAATTAGTAACAGAAATGTTTTAATTGAAAACACTAAGAAATTAACCTCATTAATTATAACGTGTTAACGAAATATTCCCATAAAAATGTTCTCCGTCAATAATAATCTCATACCAATAATCATCTGAAGGTAATGGCTTTCCTTTATAAGTACCATCCCAAAAATCATTTTCATTCATTATAGAAGAAACGATCTTACCATAACGATCAAAAATAGTACATTGGAACTGGGTAAAACCGGAACCTGTCAATTCTCCTAACTGAAAGGTGTCATTAACTCCATCCCCATTAGGTGTAAATGCACTAGGAATAATTAAATGAAAATATTTTTTTACAGCTTCTTGATCTTCACAACTTGGATGTTTTACAGTAATCGTATATAAACCTCCCAAAACATCTTCAAACGTTGATAAAGGAGAGCTATCATCTCCACTATTAAGACTATATTGAAAGTTATTCGTATTACTATTTTTCATATCTACTACGATATTACTTCCTTCAGAATATACAGTTTCTATTTCGGGAACTTCAATAGCATTCACTACTATTATTGCTTGGGATGTACAATTACCATTATCAGCTACAACGGTATACGCACCTGCAACATTAACATCAATACTCTCTGCGTTAGGATCAGTAATAACTACAGGATTACCATCATCATCTAAAGCAGTCGTAGTCCACGTATAACTCACTCCTGTAGTAGTACCATTTGTAGGTGAAAGCGTTAATACACCACCATCACATAAATCTAAAAAACCACTATTCAACACTGGAGCCGTTTCTACATTTACAGTTACCGAAACAGCCTCTGATTCACACCTTTCTGTATCTTGAGCTCGTAATTCATAAACTCCTGTCTCATCTGGAAGAAAATCTATCCCTTGACCTACTAACTTTTGAGAATCATCATACCAATTTACAGTATGTGTTGGGTCACTAGGTATAATCTGGTAATTTTCCTTTGCTTCTCCTGAACAAAGATTTAAGATAGTATGACTTATATTAGGAGGAGTAACTCTAGTGAACTGTAAACTATATGTTGTTGAAATCTCAGTACAAGTAGGATTAACAACCACAACTGCCCTATAAAATGAATCACTTCCAACTCCTAAATGTGATATATTATAAATTGATGACGTTTCTGTAGTATCAGACCAAGTAGTATTATCACTACTAACCTGCCATAGAATTGTAGCACCTACAGGAACATCTCTAAGACTTAACCTCAACGAAAAAGCTCCTAATCCAATACAACTACTATAGGATGTTTCATTAGTATCGTCTTCTATTATTATCGTAGGTCCACATGACTGAGAAAAGCAGGTCTCTCCTATTAATACGATAAATAATAAAATAACAGTGACAAATCTTTTGTTCGGAAGAATTCTTAGCATAAAATAGTGATTTCTGGCTCAAAAACTGTGTAGAAATATAAATCCACAGTCAAGGCTTGTACAAACTACTAAAATAAGTAATTCCTTAGAATTCTGATTATAATCAACCCATATTTATCACTGACTAATATTAAAGTAAGTCGATTTCGTACTATTACATATCAGGTAATGTTTTCTTCGCTTTAGCCCCCATTTTCTTCAATTTTTCAACACTCGATATAAGGTTACCTCTACCTTGTGATAGTTTATTCATAGCTAAATCAAAATCTTTTTGTACCCCTTGCATTTTTTTACTGACATTGGTTAAGTCAGTAATTAACCCATAAAACTTATCGTAAAGTGCACCAGCCTGTTTCGCTATCTCTAAAGCATTACGTTGCTGCTTTTCGGTATTCCACATAGTATCTATAGTACGTAAGGTTGCTAATAATGTGGAAGGTGTAACGATAACAATATTTTTCTCGAAAGCCCTATTATACATATTGGGATCTGTATTAATGACTACAGAAAAAGCAGTTTCTATGGGTACAAAAAGCAAAACAAAATCAAGTGACGAAGATTTAGACAAATCTTGATAATTCTTAGCTGACAATTGATCCACGTGTCGTTGCAAAGCCTGTACATGCTGCTTGAGATATTCCTGTTTTAACGTATCATCATCTTGATTCACATATTTTTCGTAAGCCACTAAAGTCACCTTACTATCCACCACAATCTGCTTATCATCAGGAAGTTTTATAATCACATCAGGCAAGGCCCTAGAACCGTCTTCACGTATAAAATGCGACTGCACAAAATACTCCCTGTCTTTCTCTAAACCCGATTTTTCTAAAACTCTTTCCAACACTAATTCTCCCCAATTCCCCTGTACTTTATTATCCCCTTTAAGTGCCTTGGTTAAATTTAGAGTCTCCTGACTCATTTGTTGGTTAAGGTCTTTAAGACCTAAAATTTGTTCTTTTAATGAAGCATTACTAATAATGTAATCTTTATGGGTCTGATCCACTTTCCTTTCAAAGTTTTCTAAACGCTGTTGTAAGGGTTGAAGTATTGTTGAAATCTGATCCTTACTCTTTTGGGAAAAGGTATTTGTTTTTTCTTCAAAAATACGCTGAGCAAGAAGCTCAAATTCTATTTTAAAATTTTCTCGAAGTTGTAATGTCACCTCCTCTTGATGTAGATGTGATTGATTCAACCTATCAAAGTCTGAAGTCTTCTTTACTAAAGCTAATTGTAATTGTTCTTTTTCAGTCTTATATTGATTAATTTCTTGTTGAAATAGATACTGTTTCTCCTCTAGATCTGCTAAAAATTGTTGTTGCTGTTGCTGTAAATCCAACTCTAACTCTGATATACGATGCTGTAAAACTTGCTTTTCTTTCTTTTCGTACTTTATTTCTTCCTCAAGAACTACATTATTTTTAGCTATTGAAAGCTTTGTCAGCTTTGCCCCGATAAACAAGCCTAGTATCAAGAAAAGTAAATTATCAATAATTTCATACATGCTTTATAATATATTTACAGTTAAAATTTAAACAGTTTATACGAGTTATCGACACGAATTTCGTATAAATATACCCATTCATTCTTCACTAGAGTAAAATCCCGATCTCACTCGAATCCTTTCTTGTAGACTCCCGTATCACCCATTTTTTTTTCGAGAACCCTAGAAAACAGTTTAGCTTATTTACTCTACAGATAAAAATCCAATTGATATGATCAGAATACTTTACTATAAAATTCTTTGATCAAGAAAAAATTATATTTTATATTAATACTCACATACAAACTTACACCAAACTTAAAACAACAAACTAACTTATGCTAAAAATACTATACAGTATCCTAGTTATTATAGGCATCACATTCATTTCTCTCCAAATTGAATACGCCTATACTGTATTTTCTAAATCGGGTAAAAATAAAAAACGTGATAAAGTATACCGCATACACCCTGCATTTAACGATTTTAACAATGAACTAGTAAAAGTAACTATATCTAAAGATCAGAAATCCTATATTATTGATACTAAACCCAAAAATAAACATGTAGCTTCTCAACACCTAAGTGTACCTGCCTTACCTAATTTAGAGAATTTAAAATCTGATGACAGTCATATATTAGGAATTTCTACTGATGGCACTCCCTTAATAAACCACAAAGAAAATGAATGTAGAACTCAATTTAGAGACACGGAGGATCAACGTTTAACTTACAGAGGATACAAACTTATAGGAATAATGAACGATGGTATTTTTCTGTATGGAAAAAAATGTTTTACACACATCAACACCTTACCTAAAGATCTCGATTCTCTTGGAGGTCACATATCTGTTACTAGGCATAATCCGCTTGGGGAATATCACTATCACTTAAAATATGATTTACATGGTGATCATAAATCTTGTGTCTCAAAAAACACTAAATCCAACAACATTAGCAATGATTAAAAAGATTCTATTTTTCACTCTTTTATTAATTTCAAATTTTGGATTTTGCCAGTCTGACTTTTCTAGGATAGACAAAAATGTTTAGCTCTTGCCTATCGGCGTGCCGAATACTTATGTTGTTGGCTTTAGTATTTAATCTACAAATGTTTCTTTCATTACCGATTTCAATTCTTTTATTTCAGGTTTAGACATTTTTCCTAAACGTTTTACAATTCTGGTTTTGTCTACAGTTCTGATTTGATCAATAACAATCCATCCAATTTTATCATTATGTTTAATTTCTATTCTTGTTGGATAATTTTTCGAACTTGTTGTCATTGGGGCAACAATAATTGTTCTCAAATATTTATTCATTTCATTAGGTGAAATAATAAC
>CAYYNF010000152.1:0-5989 GCA_964472695.1 uncultured Flavobacteriaceae bacterium | reverse complement strand
CTATAAAGCTACATACAAATTAATTCGTGATAACCTCTATTAGAAGTTTTAAAAATATTTGAGGACAAGACGTACCTCTCCCATAAAAGTAATTCTTGATTTTAAAATTTAGGCTACTTTTTGTTGATTTTGAGCTGTAATTCTCCGTCCAATTTCGAGAGCATTACCCACGTGAATACCAAAAAATATCCATAGAATTTCATTCTTTTTCTGAATGTGCCCATTTATCTCACTCTGAATTTTGCTGTTCGTTTTGGCTTGTCAGCGGAATCAGATTGTTCTTGTAAATATTTCTTCTGAATTTCAAGTTGATTATAGAATTTTTTATATCGATCTCTTAAGCATTTTTTAGCTTCGTCTAAACTTAGCTTAAATTGCTCTCTTGAACTTTTCTCCTCTGCGGATTCATATTTTACTCCAATTTCTGTCGCAGCACCAGGTGTTACAGGTCTATTGGTAAAACTTCTTGTATAGGTTCGTTCTAATACATATATAAGTCCTCCTTGTCTTGATAAGCTTTTTTCATCAACTCTATCAGAATTTCCTAATCTACTATATTTATCAAGCTCATTGAAAGCGTATTCTTTTATTTCATAGAGAGAACCACTTCTGCCAAGAGCTCTTTCGCTTATGATATAATCATTAACAAGTCTATCTACACCTATACCCAGCTTTCTATTACCAGCAAGTAGTACTAGTTTTTCTAAATTGGAGGGAGTATCTCTTCGAAAAGAAACATGATTATTGGAATTTTTACTTCTTTGCTTATCTTGTTCTAACATGATTTTTTAGAGCCAAATTTAAGAAAAGTATTTGATTATTAGAAACAACAAAGGGGATGAGAATCAAATATCCCTTTGTTGTTTCTTTATGTTTTTAATGATTTGCTTCTAGTTCGTAAAATGTGACTTGGGCATAGTCATCAGCATCTCCTGTATTGTTTCCTTGGTAAATACCAGCTTTGAAATACATATATTGATCTCCTTCGTCATATAAGCTGTTGCTCATATCAACATAAGTAACGATATCTTCTTTTCCTTCTCTTATTAAGGTAACCCACATTTCGTTACCTACTACTTTTATTCTGTAGCTAAATACTTCATCAAGGGCAATACCATCTTCTGGGTCTGTGCTGTTTCCTCGATCACCTAAAATGTTAATCCAAGTGTCGCTACCGTGATTAAGTTCATGAGCAAAGTAAAGTGACCCTAATTCATTATCAGGTAGTTTTCTGTAGTAAAGTCTAATGGGTTCATCGGTATTTGCGTGAATTTGTCCAATAATGATACGCCCTACATGACTATCACTTCCTGTAGTGGTCACTTTATTAATAGCCAAGGTAGCAAATAGCTCTCCATCCACACCACCAGCAATGTCTAGGTCGTCTTGTGGAGCAGAGCTAAATACCCAGTTGTTTCTTAAGTCACTAGTAGATATACTTGTATTCCCGTTACGTAACATTTCGCGTAATTCAGTACGTATATAACTGGTATTAGTTGAGGTTTTGTGGCCATCTATAGGGCATTTAAAAACCATTCCACCATCACTACCCGTATAGAAAAATTCATTACTTTCATAGCTGTTATTTAAAGTAGCTTCGTAGATACTGTCAGCTTTTCCGTTATTATCGGTGTCAGTAGGTACACTTAAGTACCAATAAGACAGGTCAAAGTTCTCTGAAGGGGCTAAATTAGGGTCTAATTCATAAGGAGTAGTTTTATTTTCCGTAGTCTCTTCGTTAGTCTCACCTTCATTTGTGTTTTCTTCATCTTCGTCGGTTTCCCCTGTTTCACTAGTAGTATTAGTATCATTCTTCCCAGAAACATCAAATTGTGTAGAAGGTACATTGTTATCATCGTTTGAGCATGAAGATAGATGTAGGGTGGCACCTATACATAGTAAGAGTAGTGTTCTTGATTTCATAGTACTTTGTTGTTTAGATTATATGCTCTACTATTTTTTGCAAATTTGTCAGAAAAAAGGGAGTAGTTGTAAGTTGGTAATTATCCATAAATGTTCTAGTTCATAAAGTTAGCGTATTTATTTTCATATAGTGTGTTTTATGTCGTTGTTATGTAGCTTTTGAGCTAATATTTCTGTTGTTGTGTTGTTTTTTTAGGATAAAAATTCATTTTCTATAAGGTTTACTGGTGTCATTTCTGTGTTTTATTCGATATTATGGAGTAGTGGAGTTGTTCTTTTATAATAGTTTTTAACAGAGGTAAAGAGGAGAGAAATTTCATTTTAAAAAATTAGTTATGTTGTTTATACAAGTAACCTACTTTTTGTTTTTCAGTTCCGTTTTCGGTTTTATAGTTGATTATATAGAAGTACGTACCATCGGGTAATTGCTTTTCATCTTTAAAAGTTGTTCTCCCTTGTGAGAAGCCTTCAAAATAATTGTTGGTACTTCCGTAGTTTTCGGTGTAGTATATTCTTACTCCCCAACGGTTGTAGATGCTTACTGTATTTTCTAAGTTTTCTAAACCGGTAATAACGAATACATCGTTAGAGCCATCCCCATTTGGAGACATCACATTAAATATTTGGATGCCATCTTCTGTCATTATTTGATTGTTAGGCTCCAGGTAATTAGGTATTCCATCTCCATCTGAATCATAAGCATCATCAGGTAAATTATTTTCGTTCGGATCGGGATTTTCATCAATTGTTAGGATTCCATCATTATCATCATCTATATCTTGGAAATCATGGATTCCATCATCATCTGTATCTTGTGGTGTATAGTTAACAATTTCTGATCCATCTATATCTTGTGATATATAGTTAACAACCTGTAATTCATCTGTATTTTGTACATTATTGGCTACTCCATTTGTACCAAAAGGACCATCTATACTACCATCACCATCGCTATCAGTGGCTCCGTGATTTGCTTCTACGTAATCATAAATTCCATCACCATCAGCATCTAAATCCAGACTATCAATAACTCCATCACTATCTGTATCCAAATTAGGGTCACCATTTTGTTCTTCTACATCGGTGATACCATCATTGTCGTCATCGTAATCAAAGACATTAGGAATACCGTCACGATCATGATCGTAGTAACTTAGGGTTGGATCATCGTAATCCCCGTCACTATCTCCATCAAGTTCTGTAGTATCTGTAGGATCATCGGAATTTTCAATAATTCGAGTAGTCGAATTGATAATTGTAGCACTTACAAAAGCTGTATTGGCTACAAAAGTTGCTGAAATATCATTTGTGGTAATGGTATGGGTTGCTGTTGTGGTAAACAATTCACCAGGAGCTAAGCGTGCTATACTAGTATCACCTGTAATTACTGCATTAGGATCAAATACATTTATATTTAATAAAGTTACGTTTCCAGTATTCATTATTTCAATAGTGTAAGTTAGTACTTCACCAACCTCGGTGTAAATATCTGTATCCACTACTTTAGTAATATCCAATATAGCGGTTTGTGGTGTAGTTGTAATTGTTGGGTCATCAGGAGTTCCATTGCTATTCAAATCATCATTGGTCATATCATTAGGATCATCTGATAAATCGCTCACTATTTCACCACTAGGACTTAGTCCTTCTACATTAGCTATATTACTAACAAATCCAGTATCTAAATCATTTCGAGTAATGGTATGCTCTGCTACTATAGCCACACTTTCACCTGGAGCTAAACTAGTAATATTAGTAGGGGATAAGCTCCCTATATCTGCATTATCATCTGTTATTTCGATGGAGTTTAGCGTCACATTACCTGTATTGGTTAAAGTTAACTGATAAGTAATTATTTCACCTACTTCGTCCCACAAGCCATCAGGAGCATTATCTGATATTTTCGTTAATTCCATTGATGGTTTTTGTTCGAGTTTAGTAATAGTTACATCTTCAGGATTACCATCTAGGTTAGGGTCATTATCAGTAGTATCATTTGGATCATCTGAATAATCAGTTACAGTAATTCCACTAGGGGTGACAGCTGTAACAACTGCTGTATTATTAACACTACCAGCGTCTAAATCTTCTTGAGTGATGGTATGTGATGCTGAGCTCACAATACTTTCACCTGGGTTTAACAAGTTTACGTTTTTCATAGATATACTTCCGATATCTGCATTAGGATCTTCAATATTGATATTTGTTAAAGTAGTTTGTCCTGAGTTGGTTACTATTATTTCATAGTAAACTATTCCACCTACACTATCAAACCTGCTATCTTCTCTAATTAAATGTGCTTTGGTTACATATAATTCACTTAAAACATTTAAGCTTGTTTTAGTGGTATCATCAGCTTCTCCATCAGCATTTTCATCATAATCTTCACTGTCATTAGGGTCGTCTGAGGTATCAGAAATTTCATTTCCGTTAGGAGTTTGAGCTATCGCTTTTGCGGAGTTACAGATAATTTCATTATTTAAGTCACCTTGAGTAATTGTATAAGTAGCTGTAAAACTAGTCGTATCACTTTGGTTAGGAGCTAATGAAGTCAGGTTACCAGTTACACTTACTAGAGGATCATCAATCGTAATATTCGAAAGTGTTTGGTTTCCTGTATTTATAACCTCAAAATTATAAGTTATTGTCTCGTTTAGTTGAGAAAACCCATCGCCATTTTCATCATTAAAAGTTGCTGTTTTTAGCAATGATAGACTAGGATTTTGTGCTAATTTAGTTATTGTAGCATCATTAGCAGTGACTGTATTTGGATCATCAGAATCAGCCGAAATACTTGTTCCGCAGGTATCAGCTGCTTTTGCAGTAGCTTTATTAATTACCTCACCAGCATCTAAATCTTCTTGAGTAATGGTATGTGTTGCTATAAAAGTTACATTTTCAAAAGCATTTAAATTAGTAAAACTAACAGGAGAAACATTATCAGCATTAGCATCGGTTAAGGTGACATTATTTAAAGTTACCTCGTTCGGGTTATTTATAGTGATTTCATAGGTGATAACCTCTCCTAAAGTATCATAAGTGCCGTCGGTAGCATCCAAAGTTACTTTAGAAACCTCTAAAACAGCTTTTGGATTTACAGTTACTACGTAGTTATAGGTAGCTCCCTTACATCCATTTTCACTAGTTGGTGTAATGGTATAAATCACAGTCTGAATACTTCCTGATGTATTGATTAAACGATCACTGATTTCAGTCTCAGAAGACGGTGTAGTGGTTTCTCCTGATACATTGTCATTTGGTGTAGCAGACCAAACAAAACTTACATTGGATAAGTTAACATCTTCAGTTAAATCTTTAGTTACAGTAATATCACTACAAGTAGTATTAGTTGGAGCTGTTGCACTATAAGGCTCAGGTAGGATAACCACTGTAATATCAAAAGTATTCCCTTCACAACCTACGCTGTTGAATGGTGTTACCGTATAGACTACCTCTTGTATCGTTCCACTAATATTAATAATATTATCAGGAATTACAGTACCTGTACCTGCCATCATTCCCGAAAGATTTTCATTCTCACTAACGGTCCACTCAAATGAAGTTCCTGTTAGAGAGGTTAAGTTCTCTAAATTAAAATCTAAGGCAGTACTACTACAAATAGTTAGGCTTTCGTCAGAAATATCCAATGTTGAGGTTACGTCAATAGTGTAAACAAAATTGTAAATACTTTTGTTTCCTGCACAGTCGGTATAAGTGAACGTATAGGTCTTAGTCCCATCACAAACAGGACTTTCACTTTCTGTTATAACTGGTAAGATTTCTGTTCCACAATTATCTATTACTGTAGGAGCAGTCGGTTGTATAGCTTTACTGATATCATTTACAGTAGCACTTCCGTCAGTAGGCACTATCGGTTTAGTTGTAGTGTCGATCGTGTAAGTATAGGTGTATACCGATGTATTTCCCGCACAGTCTGTGTACGTGAATGTATAAATTTTATCCCCTTCACATTCAGGATCAGTATTCTGAGTAATTACTGGAGTGATATCATTTCCACAAGTATCAGTTACTATTGGAGCATTTGGTTGAGTGGCATTCGCGATAC
>CAYYNF010000151.1:0-6073 GCA_964472695.1 uncultured Flavobacteriaceae bacterium | reverse complement strand
AAAATGTAGAATTAGTTAAGCCAAGTGGACTAGAACTTAAAGATCGTTTAGTTGGAGTTCAACGTGTAACTAAAGTAACAAAAGGTGGTAGAGCATTTGGTTTTTCTGCTATTGTTGTTGTAGGAGACGAAAATGGTGTTGTAGGTCACGGTTTAGGTAAATCTAAAGAGGTTGCAGAAGCAATTTCTAAGGCTGTGGAAGATGCAAAGAAAAATTTAGTGCGTATTCCATTACAAAATGGAACTTTACCTCATGAACAAAAAGGTAAGTTTGGAGGGGCAAGAGTATTATTACTTCCTGCATCAACAGGTACCGGGGTAATTGCAGGTGGAGCTATACGTGCTGTATTAGAATCTGTAGGGGTGCATGATGTACTTTCTAAAAACCAAGGTTCAAGTAACCCTCATAACGTTGTGAAAGCTACTTTTGATGCTCTTTTAAAATTAAGATCTCCACAACAGATTGCAGATCAAAGAGGGGTATCTTTAAGTAAAGTGTTTAACGGTTAATTTTATAAAAATGGCAAAAATCAAAGTAACAAAAGTGAAAAGTGCTATTAACCGTACTGCAAACCAAAAAAGAATTCTAGAGGCTTTAGGTCTTAAGAAAATTGGTCAAACAGTAGAGCACAACGATACTCCAAATATTATTGGAATGGTAAATAAAGTTCAACATCTTGTTTCTGTAGAAACAGAGTAATTATTTTTAAAATGAATTTAAGTAATTTAAAACCTGCAGCAGGTGCTGTTCATTCAGAAGGTAAAAGAGTTGGACGAGGTACTGGATCAGGTAAAGGTAGAACTGCTACAAGAGGACATAAAGGAGCAAAATCTCGTTCGGGTTATTCTAGAAAAATAGGATTTGAAGGAGGGCAGATGCCACTTCAGAGACGTATTCCTAAGTTCGGTTTTACAAATATCAACAGGAAAGAATATCAGGGGGTTAACCTTGATACACTTCAGGCTTATGTAGATGAAGGAAGATTTACTGATGAAGTAAATATTGATTTATTAATTTCTAATAGACTTGCTACTAAATCTGACTTAGTAAAGATTTTGGGTCGTGGAGAATTAAAAGCTAAACTAAAGGTTACAGCTCATAAATTTACTGCGTCAGCGAAACAAGCTATTGAAGCTGCAGGAGGTGAAGCAATAACACTATAAATAAACCATATTATGAAGCTTGTAGATACTATTAGAAATATTTTCCAAATTGAAGAGTTAAAAACTAGAATAGGGTTAACTCTTCTACTCTTACTTGTTTATCGCTTTGGGGCACAGATTGTTCTTCCAGGAATTGATGCCTCTCAGTTATCAAGTTTAGGTAATCAAACTCAAGAAGGATTATTAGGTCTTCTTAATGCTTTTACAGGAGGAGCTTTCGCTAATGCTTCTGTTTTTGCATTGGGAATTATGCCTTATATATCCGCTTCTATTGTTGTGCAACTTATGGGAATTGCAGTTCCTTATTTACAGAAGTTACAGAAAGAAGGTGAAAGTGGTCGTAAAAAGATCAACCAAATTACAAGATGGTTGACTATTGCAATTACCCTTGTTCAAGGACCAGGGTATATTTATAATCTCTTTAATATCCTTCCTGAGTCAGCTTTTATGTTGAGTAACTCATTTTTATTTGTTGTATCATCTGTAGTTATCATTACTACTGGTTGTATTTTTGCAATGTGGTTAGGTGAAAGAATTACCGATAAGGGTATTGGAAATGGTATCTCCCTGCTTATTATGGTAGGTATTATTGCGACATTGCCACAAGCATTTCTTCAGAACTATATCTCAAGAACTACAGGGGAGGCTTCAGGAGGACCAATTATGGTTCTTGTTGAAGTTGTACTTTGGTTCTTTATTATTTTTGCATCAGTACAATTAGTAAAGGCTGTACGTCAGATACCAGTACAGTATGCAAGAAGATCAGCAGATGGAGGTTATGAGAAAAATGTGTTTGGTACAAGGCAATATATACCTTTAAAATTAAATGCTTCAGGAGTAATGCCAATTATCTTTGCTCAGGCAATTATGTTTATACCAGCAGCAGTTGCAGGCTTGTCTGATACAGAACAAGCACAAAGTTTTGTAACAACTTTTAGCAATATCTTTGGATTATGGTATAACGTAGTGTTTGCGTTATTGATTATTGTTTTTACTTATTTCTATACAGCAATCACAGTACCTACTAACAAAATGGCTGATGATCTTAAACGTAGTGGAGGGTTTATAGCAGGGTTTAGGCCAGGTTCAGAAACATCTGAGTTTTTGGATAAAGTAATGTCTTTAATTACTTTTCCAGGGTCAATATTCTTGGCTATCATTGCAATATTTCCAGCTATTGCGGTTAGTTTATTAGGTGTACAACAGGGATGGGCACTCTTTTTCGGAGGTACATCGATGTTGATTATGGTAGGTGTTGCTATTGACACGGTAGATCAAATAAATTCATATTTATTAAATCGTCAATATGATGGTCTGATGAAATCTGGAAGCAAAAGAAAATCCGTAGCATAATGGCAAAACAAGCAGCAATAGAACAAGACGGATCAATTATAGAAGCATTATCAAATGCTATGTTTCGTGTTGAGTTAGAAAATGGTCACATTGTGACTGCACATATATCAGGTAAAATGCGTATGCATTACATAAAGTTATTACCTGGTGATAAAGTTAAATTAGAAATGAGTCCTTATGATTTGACTAAGGCTCGTATCACATACAGATATTAATAATGAAAACTAGAGCATCATTAAAGAAAAGAGGCGGTGCAAATAATAAGACTTCTAAGATCGTGAGAAGAAAAGGTCGCCTTTACGTTATCGACAAATTGAATCCAAAAAATAAAACAAGACAAGGTTAAGTTATGGCTAGAATTTCAGGTGTAGATATACCTAAAAATAAAAGAGGAGTTATTGCATTGACATATATCTATGGTATCGGTCGTAGCAGAGCTAAAAAAGTTTTGGCAACAGCTCAAGTTGATGAGAATATTAAGGTATTAGACTGGACTGATGAGCAGATTCAAGGAATTCGTCAGGCAGTTTCTGAATATACTACAGAAGGTGAATTACGTTCAAGTATTCAGTTAAACATTAAACGTCTAATGGATATCGGATGTTATAGAGGAATTCGTCATAGGGTAGGTTTACCACTTAGAGGTCAACGTACTAAAAATAACTCTAGAACACGTAAAGGAAAACGTAAGACAGTTGCTAACAAAAAGAAGGCTACTAAGTAATATTTAATATAAAATAGTATGTAACTCTTTTAGTTACATGCTATTTTAAATCTCATTAAACATGGCAAAGTCAAAAGTAAAAGCTAAAAAGAATGTAATTGTTGAAGCTCACGGAGAAGCACATATCAGCGCTACATTTAATAATATTATCATTTCTCTAACGAATAACAAAGGTGACGTAATTTCTTGGTCATCAGCAGGGAAAATGGGTTTTAGAGGTTCTAAAAAGAATACTCCTTATGCTGCACAGTTAGCTGCACAAGATGCTGCAGAAGCTGCTTTAGCATTAGGTTTAAAGAAAGTGAAGGTTTATGTAAAAGGACCTGGTAACGGTAGAGAATCTGCGATTAGATACATTCAACTAACAGGTATCGAAGTATTAGAGATTGTTGATGTAACTTCATTACCTCATAACGGATGTCGTCAAGCAGGACCTCGTAGCGTTTAATTTAATTTTTATTATATTTGGGGTTTTAAATCTATCGAAGGAAAGACCTTAATTCATAGATTCCCTTTTATTTATTCATTTAATTTTGTAATTATGGCAAGATATACCGGTCCAAAAACTAAAATAGCTCGTAAATTTGGTCAAGCTATATTCGGTGAAGATAAATCTTTTGAAAAGAGAAATTATCCACCAGGACAACACGGAAGTAACCGTAGAAGAGGAAAGAAGAGTGATTATGCTATCCAGTTAATGGAAAAGCAAAAAGCGAAATATACTTATGGAATTTTAGAAAAGCAATTCCGTAATTTATTCAAGAAAGCAACACGTGCTAACGGAATTACAGGTGAGGTATTACTTCAGTTATGTGAGTCTCGTTTAGATAACGTGGTATATAGAATGGGAATTTCTACATCAAGAAGTGGTTCACGTCAGTTAGTTTCACATAGACACATAACTGTTAATGGAAATATTGTAAATATTCCTTCTTACCAAGTTAAGCCAGGAGATGTTGTTGGAGTAAGAGAAAAATCTAAATCTTTAGATGTAATTGAAAGATCTCTTTCAGTGAACTCTGAAGTATACGAATGGATTACTTTTAATCCATCAACTAAAGAAGGAACTTTCGTGTCTGTACCGCAGAGAATTCAAATTCCAGAAACAATTAACGAGCAGTTCATCGTCGAATTGTACTCTAAATAATTTTAAGAAGTATAACACTATGGCAATATTAAATTTTCAGAAACCTGATAAGGTAATCATGATTTCTTCAACTGAGTTTGAAGGTAAATTTGAGTTTAGACCTTTAGAACCAGGTTATGGTTTAACTGTCGGAAATGCTTTGCGAAGAGTGTTGCTTTCGTCTTTAGAGGGTTTTGCAATTACGTCGGTTCGAATCGAAGGTGTAGAGCATGAATTTTCAGCTATAGAAGGTGTCGTAGAAGATGTTACAGAAATCATACTTAATTTAAAACAAGTAAGGTTTAAGCATCAGCTCGAGGAAGTTGAGAATGAGACCTTTTTGGTAAGTATCACAGATAAAGAACAAATTACAGCTGGAGACCTTCAGAAATTCGTTTCTGGTTTCCAAATTCTTAATCCAGATTTGGTAATTTGTAATTTGTCAAAATCGGTTAATTTCAACATGGAGTTAACTATAGAAAAAGGACGTGGTTATTTACCTGCAGAGGAAAATAAAAAATCTAATGCAGTACCTGTAGGGACTATTTTTATTGATTCGATATATACTCCAATAAAAAATGTAAAGTATAGTGTAGAAAACTATCGTGTAGAGCAGAAAACAGATTACGAAAAGTTGATATTTGAAATCTCTTCAGAGAATGAGACCTTTTTGGTAAGTATCACAGATAAAGAACAAATTACAGCTGGAGACCTTCAGAAATTCGTTTCTGGTTTCCAAATTCTTAATCCAGATTTGGTAATTTGTAATTTGTCAAAATCGGTTAATTTCAACATGGAGTTAACTATAGAAAAAGGACGTGGTTATTTACCTGCAGAGGAAAATAAAAAATCTAATGCAGTACCTGTAGGGACTATTTTTATTGATTCGATATATACTCCAATAAAAAATGTAAAGTATAGTGTAGAAAACTATCGTGTAGAGCAGAAAACAGATTACGAAAAGTTGATATTTGAAATCTCTTCAGATGGTTCTATTCATCCTAAAGATGCACTTACTGAGGCTGCGAAGATTTTAATACATCATTTCATGTTGTTTTCTGATGAGCGTATTACATTGGAAGCAGATGAGATCGCCCAAACAGAGACTTATGATGAGGAGTCGTTACATATGCGTCAGCTATTGAAAACTAAACTTATCGATATGGATCTTTCTGTTCGAGCTTTAAATTGTCTTAAAGCAGCTGAAGTAGATACATTAGGAGATCTTGTATCATTCAATAAAAATGATCTAATGAAGTTTAGAAACTTTGGAAAGAAATCGTTAACAGAGCTTGAAGAGCTAGTAAACGTGAAAGGTCTTAGTTTCGGAATGGATTTGACAAAATATAAATTAGATATTGATTAATTCATCATATTTTGCTCCTCGTAAGAGTTTGAAGCAAGATGATGTAAACTTTTAAAGTCATGAGACACGGAAAAAAAGTAAACCATTTAGGTAGAAAAACTGCACATAGAAAAGCTATGTTAGCTAATATGAGCTGTTCATTAATAGAGCATAAGCGTATTAATACTACCTTGGCAAAGGCTAAAGCTCTAAAAGTGTTTGTAGAGCCTTTAGTAACAAAGTCTAAAGTAGATACTACTCATAATAGACGTCTTACTTTTGCTAAATTAAGACAAAAGGAGGCTGTAACAGAGCTTTTTAGAACTGTAGCACCAAAAGTAGGTGACCGTCCAGGAGGATAC
>CAYYNF010000150.1:0-6114 GCA_964472695.1 uncultured Flavobacteriaceae bacterium | reverse complement strand
TGCATATTTTAATTATTTTTACTGCCGTCAAATTAATACTTAATCTTGTTTATAATATGAAAAGAATCTTTACAAAAAGAATAGTTTTATCAGTATTGATAATAATGATTTCAAACTCAATCTTTGCACAAGATATTGGTTTAGCAGAGGGGGCAGAAAGTCTATTAGATCAGATAAAAAAAGCAACACCCGCTATTTTGGCAATTTCATTTCTAGCAGGATCTCTATTCAACATTGGTAAATTATCAGGGGATAGTAGAGACTGGAAGGCATTCTTTATGGGGATTATTATGTGGGTTGCAGGAGTTGGAGCTATGATAGGTATTTTTAACTATATCTCAGGTTTAAGCTTGTAACTATGGGTGACGGCGAAAATCGCTATAAAGTTGAAAAAAATCTAGAAACTCAAATAAGGATTATTAACCTTAGACTCCCTTACCTAATAGGATTTGTTATTACAGCAATACTTCTTTTTTTTCAGTTTGTAGCTAATCAAACGTTAATGAGTTTTATGGTTACTTCTATTATAGCTTTAGTGGTTTATGGTCTGGCTTTTTATGCCGATCATAAAGATTTAGCCAATGAAATTTACTCAGAAAAATTACCCAAAGAGCTAATCAATGATTTGTATGAACTAAAAGAGGATAATGGACACGATAAAGCTTAAAGACACTTATCCTTTATTGAGTGTAGAAGATAATAGATGTATCACATCTACAGGAGATACCATTTTATGTTACGTATTAGATTTACCCGAAGTTTTCACTTTATCCAAAGAAGACTATGTAAGCATTCATAATTTTTGGTACAGAACTCTAAAGTATCTTCCAAAGAATACTTTTGTTCACAGACAGGATGTTTTTTTAAAAGATGAGTATACTGGAGATGATTTACCCAATAGTACTTTTCTACAAAAAGCTACAGTAAAACATTTTTCAGGTAGAAGCTATTTAGAGCACCGTTCTTATTTATTTATTGGAAATTCTAGAACATCTTTCTTAGCTAAAAAGGGTATGATGAACCCTTTTAAAAAGGTAACTAAAAAGCAGTCAGTAATTGATGAATTGAAAGTTGACGCAGAGTTTGTTGATGAAGTTGAAAAATCGATTAGTTTCTTAAATGCGTCAAAGTACATTAAAGCTTATAAATTAAGTGAAGATGAAATTCATTCGATAGTAATGCATCACTACAATGGTTACCAAAGAGATAAGTACGTTGATACCGACTTGGAAGCTAAAGTAAATACTAATACTAAAGCTTTTAATGCAGTAGGGGTAGGGGATAAAAGAGTAGGAATTTATACTTTAAATTCCATTAAACAGTTCCCTGATTATGTTGATACTTATAAAATAGATGGTGATTATAGCTCCAAGAAATTTCAAATATTTAAAGGAGTAGGAGATGATTTTGGCTTCAAAATGAACTTTAATCATGTGTATAATCAAATTATTTATATCGATGATTATAGTCAGCATAAGAAAGAACTTGAAGAAAGGGAAAAACAATTATCAGGAGCCGCAGGATTTGCAAGAGAAAATAAGATTAATGCAGAACAAATAGGCGATATCCTAGATGAAATGGCAAAAGATGAGACTATAAAAATAGTTCGTGCACATAGTAATGTTATTTTTTACGCAGATACAGACGAACAATTTCAAAAGTATTCTAATATCATATCAACGATATACAGAGGATTAGATTTTGAACCCAAATATCCAAGTACTAAAAGAGTCATTAAAGAGATTTATTCTAAGTCGTTATTTGCTTATGTTTCTACGTTAAGTAATGATAATATTTTCAAAATCGACCTAAAGGTAGCTTTAACTAACTATCTGAATATAACATCTTATAAAACGGATGATGATGGTGTAGTATTTACTGATAGGATTTTTGGTGTTCCAGTAAAAAGGGATATTAGGGATGAAGAGAAGAAACGTATTAAAGCGTGGAACTTTTTTATTTATGGACCAACAGGAGAAGGTAAATCAGTATTAGCACAAGAAATTTTTAGACAGCTTTTAGAACAGGGTAAGAAAATTGTAATATTCGATATCGGGGCTTCATTTCAAAAATTAAGCTATTTAGTTCCGCCTGAAAAATCTATTTATTTTAATTATGAAGATGGGAAGTCTATAGGCTTAAATCCCTTTTACATTAGTATAAAAGACTCTTTAGATGCCGATAAATTGACCTCTTTAGCACAGTTTTGTTATGGACTTTATAAGCCATCGGAAGAAATGTCACAACAGACAAAAGCCGCTTTAGTCAAACTTTTAGATACTTATTATACGCACATAGATTTAGGTCATAATTTCCCAAATTTCTATAATTTCTTAAGACATAATGTAGATGAACTCAAAGAAGAATTAAATATCAAAGACAGTTATTTCGATATTAATGAGTTCTTATTTGTGTGTGAAAAGTTTATTGATGGAGAATACGATTTTCTGTTTGAGGATTCAGAAGATATTTCATATCGTATTCAGGATAAGCAATTGGTTGTTTTTGAATTTGAGCAAGCAAACAAAAATCAAATATTATTAGCCTTATTAATGCAGTTAGCTAATGAAGCTGTGGAGCGTGTAGTACTAGCAGATAGGTCAGTAGATGGGCTTATATTTTATGATGAATTAGCAAAATTTATTAAGGACAAAAATATACGTAGTAAGGTAGCATATTACTATGCCACTAACAGGAAATATAACGCATCAATAGGTACAGCACTCCAAACACCAAACCAATTACCACAAGGGGAAGATACTGAGGCAATGATAGAAAATAGTCAGGTTATTTATATCCTCAATAATGATAATGGTTATGAGCCAATAGTTGAACGCTATAAGTTATCGGAGCATCAGCACAATATTTTAAAATCAATCACACCAAATTTAAACGCTAAAAATCCTTATACAGAATTTGGGTTGATTATAGGTAAGGATATTTGGATAATGCGTTTAGAGCTTCCAAAGGAGAATTTTTATACCTACCAGACCGATGGTAAAGATTATGAAGCAATCATGTCTATTTTCAAAGAAAATAATGATATGGAAGCTTCTATAAAAAAGTACATACAGCTAAAGCATTAAATAATGAAAAGACTAATATTACTAGTTAGTTGTTTACTCTTCCAATTACAGATTTTTTCACAAGTACCATCTGTAGTACATGATCCTACAGCAAATAAATCTTTAGTTGCACAACTAGCACAAGGAGCGGAACAGTTAGAAAATGGAATGACTCAAATAAAACTTTTAGAGGATTCTATGGAGGTACTCAATAAGATCAATTCAGCCTTAGATACCGTAAATTACCTAACAGACATAGCAGTAATTTATAGAAATATTATAGAAAATGTAGCAAATCATTTGAGAGAAGTACAGTCAACAAATCAGTTTTCATCTAACGAAATGACTAAGATTACAGGGGCATTCAGGAGGTTTTTATCACTCTCATCATCCATTTTTACAGTTGCAGAAAATTTAATGACAGAAGGTATTTTTAAAATGAATGATTCAGAACGATTGACTCTGTTGAAAGAATGTAAAAGAGATGCAAGAATGGTGTTATCAAATGAAAGAATGTTACATGAGAAGTATATGAATGTAGCCAATATCAGAATGGTAAATAAAGCCTTTAGGAATAAAGAGAACAATTAACAAGATCTAAAATGAGTTTTACATACGAAGCAGTATTTGATTTGTGGAGAGCGTGGGAGTCCGAGGTTTTTATCAATGGAATGCTTATAGGACTGCAAATAATAGCCGCCTGTTTTTTTATGCTGAATGTTTTTACTGAAGTAATCAATAATATTACAAAAACAGATATAAAACCAACACTACCATTCGATATGAATAAGGTTGTATTTAGTTTGGTGTTTGTTTTTTTATTGTTCGCTTATGTACCGTTCTTGGATTTATTAGATAGTATTCTATTAGAGTTCGATGGAATTTATCATAATTATGAACCTGAAGTTTATAATCCTGCGGAAGATGAGATAGATGAAATGGACGCAGATATGGATTGGACCGAAATACTTTCACAGTTTGCACATAAAGCACTATGGGTTATCAAAGTTCCGAGTAGTATTATTATAGGAATACTTTCAGGTTTAGCTTGGATAATAGATGGAATGGTAACTTTTGTTTTTTTATTGGAGAGATTTTTCTTTCTAACAATTGCAAAAATCCTAGGGTCAGTTGCAATAACATGTGCCGTTTTTGAAAGATATAGAGATATATTTTTCACTTGGTTAAAGGTCTATATAGGCTTATACCTCTTAATTATACCTTTCTTTTTAATAATGTCAATTAGTTCATTTGCCTATGAATATGTTACCAATCAATATGGCGTAGGTACTGGTGTATCAGGTTTTTTAGTTGACTATTCCGCAGGGCATACCATCAGGATAATGGTAATATGTATGGGAATATGGTTAAAACTGAGACTTTATAAGAAATCATATGAAATTGTACATAAAATCTTCGCTTAATGGATAAAACAAAAGTTGATATTTACAAGGCATTAAAAACAAATAACATGATTGTTTATGTAGTGGTGATATCGGCTACGATAATATCTACTACTTCTATATTTTTTGGTTTCAATGCGATCAAAAACGCGGATAAATATATTTACACAACTTCTGAAGAAATAAAGTTAATGCCTTTAGAGCGTATTGAAAAGGAAGAAGTTAAACAACATTTTGCAAAGTCTCATGTTGAATTATACTTGCGTTATTTTTACGAAATCGATCAATGGAATTGGAGAGATAGGATTGATAAATCATTGTGGTTAATTGATGATGTAAGTGGTAAAAAAATATATGAATATTATTTGAAAAAAGGACATTATAATAATCTGACTCAAACTAGTTCAGCACAGAGAATAGAAGATTTGAATATGATTATAAAAGATGGGAAAGTACAGGTAAAATTCATATTAGCGATAAATAAAATAGGGCAAAAAGAGCCTAAAAGATATTTAATAGAAGCTATATCAAATATTAAAGAAGCTACAGTGAATTATCCACTAAATCCTTTTGGATATATCCTTTATAACTTCGTAGAAACTAACAAAAAGCAATTATAATGAGTTTTGCTGAAAAGTTTAAAGAGATGGATTCTCAAGACATTAAAGCTTCTATACTATTTATAGCTTTAGTTATTGCAATAATTTGTGGTTTATTTTGGTTTTATGGTGGAGAAGAAGATATCGAAATTAATGAAGTTGAAATCGTTATGCCAGAAGATAGAAAGCAGGTTAAAGATTACGATAGTAAAATAGAAGCTTATAGTAATGAAAGAAAATTAACCAGTAATGAGCTTAGTTTTACTGTAGGAAGTTTTACAACACAAGATAATACTACTTTTAGTACTATTGATAGCCAACAAGTCACGGAACAAGATTTACATAAACTTGAAAATGACCAAAGAAACCTTGCTCTTGAAGAGAGGATCCAGGAATTAGAAGCAGAGAATTCAGCCTTAAAGCGTCAAATATTAGGAGATGTACATACAACTCAAAACCTGTCTAGTGCTGATGAGATAAGAGAAGATAGAAATACTAGCTGGGGCAATGATACTTTTGGTAAGAATTCAAATGACTTATTTAGGAATGATGGTTTTTCAGTTTCTAACAATATGTTAACTCAATCAAGAATAAAAGTAACGAATACTGATGAAATGATTTATGCAGCATCTTCGAGAGAACAAGTATTACAACAAGGTTCAAGGGCAGAAATTAGATTGACAAAAGGAGCTAGAATACAGGGTGTATATTATCCTGAAAATACGTTTTTATACGCTACTACAAGCTTTAAAAATCAAAGAGCCTTTTTAAATATTACTAAAATAAATCACACGCCAGTTGATTTGACGGTAGTAGATCCAGTGGATGGGATGCTTGGTCTGTATATGAAACCTGAAACGATTATTGAAGAGTTGAGAAAAGAAGGAGGTGCAGATGTAATTGATGAAGTCAATGTTCGAGGTATACCAGTAGGAACGACCGTTAAAAACATTTTTAAAAGGAGACAAGAAGTCCAAACATTCGTACTTATCAATAATGCTAAGGTAATTTTAAAAGTAAACATTTAGATTCCATGAAATTATTAAC
>CAYYNF010000149.1:0-6118 GCA_964472695.1 uncultured Flavobacteriaceae bacterium | reverse complement strand
TTTTTGAATATCATGAAAATGAAGACCTGTTGTAGGTTCATCAAAGATAAAAAGTTGTTTGTTTTTTGTTTTTCCCTTTATCAAAAACGAAGCGAGTTTTATACGTTGTGCTTCTCCACCCGATAATGTTGAAGAACTCTGTCCCAATTGTACATAGCCTAAACCGACATCCTGTAGTGGTTGTAACTTTTTAACAATTCTCATTTGATCTCTATCAGAGAAAAATAGTATTGCCTCATCAATAGTCATTCGTAAGATATCGTCTATTGATTTATTGTGAAATTGTACTTCTAAAATTTCTTTTTTGAAACGTTTCCCTTTACAATGCTCACATTCTAACTTCACATCCGCCATAAATTGCATTTCAATAGTAACTTCTCCTTCTCCTTTGCACACGTCACAACGGCCGCCATCTACGTTAAAAGAAAAATGTTTGGCTTGAAAGTTTCGTAATTTCGATAAACGTTGATTCGCAAATAAATGACGGATATCATCGTAAGCTTTAACATAAGTTACAGGATTCGAACGAGACGATCTTCCTATAGGGTTTTGGTCTATAAATTCTACTCCAGTGAGGTTAGAAAAGTCACCTTCGAGACTTGTAAATTGACCAGGTTTATGTGTATGTATATCAAAATGCTTATTAAGCACTGGAAATACAATCTCTCGAACAAGAGTACTTTTACCACTCCCCGAAACTCCTGTAATCGCTGTAATAATACCAAGGGGAATAGTTACATTAATATTTTTAAGGTTATTCTCTCGAGCTCCTACAATTTTTAAAGAATAATGCCAATTACGACGACGTTTAGGAATAGCTATTTCTAGCTTGCCACTAAGATATTGGGAAGTTAAGGAATCTGACTTTAGGATATTTTTGTACGTTCCTTGTGCTACCAATTGCCCTCCGTTACGTCCTGCTTCGGGACCAATATCTATAATTTGATCCGCAATTTTCATTAACTCTTCATCGTGTTCTACTACAATAACAGTATTCCCTAAATCTCGTAATGACTTCAATACTTCAATTAGTTTTTCGTTATCACGAGAATGTAGCCCAATACTAGGCTCATCTAGTATATACATAGATCCTACTAAACTACTTCCTAAGGATGTAGCTAAGTTAATACGCTGTGATTCTCCTCCTGATAAAGTGTTTGATTTTCGGTTAAGACTTAAGTAATTTAAACCTACTAAATTTAAAAAGTGAAGGCGACTCCTAATTTCTTTTAAGAGACGTTGTGCTACACTAGTTTCGTAGGTATTTAACTCTAGGTTGTCAAAAAATAAGATTAACTCACTAATGGGTAAATCTACGAGTTCCGAAATACTAGTATTTTGTATTTTGACATATTCAGCTTCTTTTCGTAATCGTCGCCCTTTGCAACTTCGACAGGTTGTTTTGCCTCGGTAACGAGACAACATCACACGGTTTTGAATTTTATGGGGTTTAGATTCTAAAAAATCGAAGAACGTATAAATCCCGTCAAAGAAGCCATTCCCATGCCAAAGTATTTCTTTTTGTTTATCGGTAAGTTCAAAATAAGGGCGATGTATAGGAAAGTCGAATTTATAAGCATTATTAATAAGTTGGTTTTTGTAAGATTGCATCTTCTCACCACGCCAAGGAGCTATAGCGTTCTCATAAACACTTTTAGAGGTGTCGGGAATTACAAGATCTTTATCAATGCCTATGATACTACCATAACCTTCACATTTAGGGCATGCTCCATAAGGGTTATTAAAACTAAATAGGTGGGTAGTTGGCTCAACAAACGTTATGTTATCTAATTCAAATTTATTGCTAAAATATTGCTGATTAGTAGTAGAGATATCTTCTATAATGCAAGACCCTTTTCCTTCATAGAAAGCAGCATTACAAGCATCAGCAAGTCGATTATAAAAATCATCGTCATTAGCTTTTGTAATAATACGATCTATAACAATAAAGGCCTCTTTACTTTCATCTAGTTGCGTATCGGTAGTTAATTTTTCAACTTTACCTTCTTGCTTTACCCGTACATAGCCTTGTTGTAATAGGATCTTCAATTTTTCATTAAGACCACGCCCAGGCTCAACAATTACCGGGGCTAGTAGTAATAATTTTGTTTTGGGACTAAATGTTTTAACATAGTCAACCACATCACTTACCGTATGTTTTTTAACTAATTTCCCTGAAATAGGAGAATAGGTTTTTCCAATACGAGCATATAATAACTTCAAGTAATCATAAATTTCAGTTGTAGTTCCTACAGTGGAACGTGGGTTACTTGAATTCACCTTTTGTTCTATAGCAATAGCAGGTGCAATCCCTTTTATATAGTCTACTTTAGGTTTGTTTAATTTACCTAAGAATTGACGAGCATATGATGATAAGCTTTCTACGTAGCGTCGTTGTCCTTCAGCGTATAATGTGTCGAATGCTAGGCTAGATTTTCCAGAGCCTGAGAGTCCTGTAATTACGATTAATTGGTTACGTGGAATAGACACGTCAATATTTTTTAGGTTATGTAGTTTCGCTCCTTTAATAATGATGTCTGAATTTACAGAACGTTTAGTGGGGGTATCTGGTTTTTGTTCTATCATATTTTTTACTACAAGGGTTGAGAATGTTTATTTAAAGTATTCTATGTGTGTTTTACTTAATATAGATAAAAGTGTAAAGCTTTAATAACCTGTTGTATATATCTTTGAGATCTCAAAATCATTTTTAAGATTAACTCTAGTATTAAATTAAAACATGAATAACTTAGAATATTCAGATTCAGCATTGATACAAGAATATATCAAAGGTAGTGAAGAGGCCTTTGTAACCCTATTAAATAGACATAAAAATAAAGTCTTTATTTTCATTATGTCTAAGGTCTTAGATGAGCAAGTTGCGAATGATATTTTTCAGGAAACTTTCATAAAGGTGATTCAAAGTTTAAAATCAGAAAAATACAACGATGAGGGGAAATTTTCTGCTTGGCTGATGCGTATTGCTTTCAATTGTATAATGGATTATTTTCGACAACACAGTAAATACACATCAATTTTTACAAAAGACCATGAAGAAGGGAAATTCGAAACTTTGTTTTTTTTAAATTTATTAGAAGATGAACACATCAACCATGATCATCTCACTCATAAAATTAAGCTATTAATAAATGATTTGCCTGAAAATCAGCGTGAAGTTATAGAAATGCGTTTTTACAGAAATATGAGTTTTAAAGATATTTCAATATTCTTTGATGTTAGTATTAATACAGTTATTGGGCGTATGCGATATGCTATCAAAAATATCAAAAAGAATATTCAAGATAGAAATATGGTACTCAGTGCTTAGTAGTGTATAGCACATAATACTACATTACCTTGTTTTTTAAAACTTAGAATAACTTACATCCGATTAATTAAGAAGTAGGCATATACAAATTGAAATAATAAACAAAATGTATATTTATTTTAATGCGTTTGTCCTATTCATGATTACTTATTATTTTTATCCTCTACTAAATATACAATATATGTCAGATACTATTGAAAGAGTAAAATGTTTGATTATTGGATCAGGACCTGCAGGGTATACCGCTGCTATTTATGCTTCTAGAGCAGACCTAAATCCTGTTTTATATACAGGAATGGAGCCAGGAGGGCAATTAACGACTACTACAGAAGTAGATAACTTCCCTGGTTACCCAGAAGGTATTGATGGACCAACTATGATGGTGCAATTACAGAAGCAGGCAGAACGTTTTGGTACTGAAGTGAGAATAGGTCTGGTTACTGAAGTAGTATTTTCTGAGGAGAAAGGAGGTATTCATAAAGCTACTATAGATAATAATAAAGTTATAGAAGCTGAAACAGTGATTATTTCTACAGGAGCAACAGCCAAATATTTAGGATTAGAAAGTGAACAACGCCTACGTGGTGGTGGGGTTTCTGCTTGTGCAGTGTGTGATGGTTTTTTCTATAAAAATCAAGATGTAGCCATTGTTGGAGCAGGGGATACAGCTGCCGAAGAAGCTACTTACTTAGCTAATATTTGTAATAATGTGACCATGTTAGTTCGTAAAGATTACATGAGAGCCTCTAAAGCAATGCAACATCGTGTTAATAGCACTAAAAACATAAAGGTACTTTATAATACCGAAGTAGATGAGGTATTAGGAGAGCAAGTGGTAGAGGGACTACGCATGAAAAACAACCAAACAGGTGAGCTTTCAGATATTGAAATAACAGGACTTTTCGTTGCTATTGGTCATAAGCCCAATACAGATATTTTCAAAGGACAGTTAAACATGGACGAAACAGGTTATCTAATTACAGAAAAAGGAACTACTTTTACTAATAAACCAGGAGTGTTTGCTGCAGGAGATGTACAAGATAAAGACTATCGTCAAGCAATTACAGCTGCTGGTACAGGTTGTATGGCAGCTATGGATGCTGAGCGCTACTTAGCAGAGGTGGGTAGTGTAGACGGTGTACAAACGGCTAATTACTAGTGTGTAATTTAGGTAGAATAAAGTGAAAAAATAGAGTGTAGCCATAGTACAGGTACACTCTATTTTTTTATTAAAATGAATAGATTTTATACCAATTGAAATATTATTTGTAAACCACGACAGTTTTCGTATTCACAAATGACTTGATCCCCTCTTCAGATAATTCTCTACCAATCCCTGATTTTTTTGTACCTCCAAAAGGAAGGCTAGGTCTACTTTTAACAAATGAATTAATAAATACAGAAGCGTCTTTAAACTTAGGAATAAGTGTAAGCATATGTTCCACATCTTTAGAAAATACAGAAACCCCTAAACCATATTCTGTACCATTGGCTAAAGTAATAGCTTCTTCTTCGGAAGAAAAGCAAGTCATAGTAATTAAAGGACCGAAAGTCTCTTCTTTAAAAATAGGCATTTCGGTAGTAACATCACTCACAAAAGTAGGTTCGAAAAAAGCTCCTTCCTGGGTGCCTCCTATTTCTAAAGTAGCCCCTAATATGAGGGACTTCTCCAGTTTTTCTTTTAAATCTTTAGCAAATTTTTCCTTCGATAGGCTACTAATATAAGTGTTTTTATTAGTCGGGTCACCATGTTGTAATTGACTAATTCTTTCAGTGAGTGTCTTCTTAAATTTGTCTGCAATATGCTTGTGAACCAATAATCGTTTCACAGCAATACAACTTTGTCCATTATTAGAGAAGCGTCCTGCTATCACAGCATCTATACTTTTGTCGATATCTGCATCTTCAAAGGCAATTAAAGCATTACTTCCACCTAGCTCAAGTACCACAGGCTTTAGGTTGGCCCCAGTCATCTTTCCTACAGCTATTCCAGCACGAGTACTTCCTGTAAGACTAACCCCCTTAATATACGGAGAGCTAATTAATTGCTCAGTGTCTTGATTATCTAAAAATAGATTTTGATACGCTCCTTTATACTCTCCCAGTGCTTCTCTAAAAATGGAAGCTATCAAAGTAGCACATCCAGCTACATTTAAGGCGTGTTTAATAACAATAGTATTACCTGCGAGTAAAGTAGGAATAGCAAAACGAAATACTTGCCAAAATGGATAATTCCAAGGCATTATTCCTAGTATGCTCCCTAATGCTTCGTAGTAAACATAAGTGTCGGGGTCTTCACCTGGTTGTATCTCTAAAAAAGAAGGTGCTTTTTTTATGTAATATTCACATAATAGTATGCATTTTTCAATTTCAGAAATAGACTGACTTATCGGTTTTCCCATTTCTTGTGTAATTAAATGGGCCGCTTCTAACTTTTGTTCATTTAAAAGTTTAATAACCTTTAAGATATAAGTAGTACGTTCTTCAACACTCAATGTTGACCAATTCAAAAATGCTTGGTCAGATTCAGTTAACTTTTTATTGGTACTATCAGTCGTATCAAATTCAAAGCTTTCTAACGGTTGAAGATTGTATGGGTTTTTAGTATAAAACATTATTATATCCTTGTATCTATTTTATAATCAAAAATACAGTAAAACTATTATCACCTATATGGATAACATAGTTTTAATAGTATTTTATGAAATTTCAAAATTACTTTTTTAAAACATACTTTTATAATGTATATCATAAAATTATTTCTATAAATAATCGTATTAGGGTATATAT
>CAYYNF010000148.1:0-6120 GCA_964472695.1 uncultured Flavobacteriaceae bacterium | reverse complement strand
ACATAACCCACCTAATATCAGAACTTATGAAAGTTTTTTTTAATTTTAATCACATAAATTGATTATTTTTCTTAGAAATTAAATTTTATTTATTGATCTTTAATTATCTGAAATAATTTAAATATATATATTTGATAGTATAAAAACTTATACCTTGAAAAACAATAAATCACCAAACTCTATAATGTTTTTTAACCAACTTAACTCCTTAAAATAGAAATCTCATCATGCTAAAATTATCTCGACTGACTTTACAGACACTGTTTTGGACAATTATTTGGGTTTTAGTAGCCTCTTCTCAATCCAATGTTCAAATCATTAGCTTAGTTGATATTAAGTTTATTCTATTCCAAACATTAGTTGTAGCTGTTGTTATTTATTTTTCATCTCCAAAATTATTATTTTGTAAAAGATATACCACATATACACTTTTCTCTATTGCAACAATACTTATCATCACGTACTTCACCACAAAAATTCAGTTTAAAGCTGAGTTTATGAATCAGAATTTCAATGACCTTCATCGAGTTCCTCCCAATAAGCAAGTAAGTTTTGAACAAAATGCATTTGATTTTAGTGTAATTCCCCCTTCTAGGTCATTCATTAACTTCTTAATTTTTACAGTAACCTATTTCTTAGGGACTATTTTAGAAATATTTAACTTTTTACAAATAAAAGAAGAAGAAACAGTACTTATTAAAAATGAAAACTTAGAAAATGAACTAAAACTACTTAAGTCTCAGATTAATCCACATTTTTTATTTAATTCTTTAAATAACATTTATGCATTATCAGCTATAGATACCGAAAAAACACAGAAAAGTATTAGTTACCTCTCAGAAATGTTACGATACGTACTCTATGAGTGTGAACAAAAAATGGTAAGTATAGACAGGGAAATCGTTTATATACAGAACTATATCAAGCTTTTCTCCATGAAGAGCAGCAAGAAACTACCTATCCGATTTGATATAGAATCTGATGACAATACAACCCTTGTAGCTCCTATGATCTTCCTTCCTTATGTTGAAAATGCTTTTAAACATAGTAATTTAGGAGGGAGTAAAGATGCATTTATTACCATAAATTTAGTAAATTACAGTAATTCTGACGAAGTTTACTTTTCAGTAGAAAATAGTAAACCTCAAGGAAAAATTCAAAAAGATGATGTTGGAGGAATAGGACTTCGTAACGTAAAGAAAAGACTTACAATACTATACCCTGGAAAACACAAAATTAAAATACATAACAAGAACACTTTTAAAGTAGAAATAACCATAAAAACTTGAAGGAGATATGATAAATTGCATTATAATTGATGACGAAGAGTTAGCAAGAATCTTATTAAAATCGTATATCGAAAAGACACCTTTTTTAGAACTAGTGGGAACATATGAAAACCCTGTTGAAGCACTACCTTCTTTAAAGAATGAAGATATTGACATGATTTTCCTTGATATTCAAATGCCAGAAATTAAAGGAACTGATTTTGCTAAATTAATTCCAAATACAACTAAATTTATCTTCACCACAGCTTACTCTGAATTTGCTGTAGAAGGATATAGTTTAAATGCACTGGATTACCTATTAAAACCTATTACTTACGAACGCTTCTTAGAAGCAACTGCTAAAATACAAGAAGCTACATCTCAACTAAATGAACAAAGCCTTACCATAAAGTCAGGATACGATTTACATAAGATTAAAGTTAATGATATTGTATATATCGAAAGTGATAGTGAATATGTAAACTTTCATTTAAATGACGACAAAAAAATCATGAGTTACCAATCTCTAAAGTCACTAGAAAAATCTCTTCCTGAAGATACCTTTATGCGTGTGCATAGATCTTATATCATAAATAAGAAAATGGTATCTTCATTAAAAGGAAAAGAATTAGTTCTGAATGGTATTAGTATCCCTGTAAGTACCACTTATTACGAAAGTGTTAAGGACAATCTATTCAATTAATCTATTCGAGTAATATCTGCTCCTATAAGACGTAAACGTTCATCAATATTTTCATAACCACGATCAATTTGATCTATGTTATGAATTATTGATGTACCGTTCGCACTTAATGCTGCTATAAGCAATGATATACCCGCTCTTATGTCAGGCGAAGTCATTACTGTAGGTTTTAATTGAGAAGTAAAATTATGACCAATCACTGTAGCCCTATGTGGGTCACACAAAATAATCTTTGCCCCCATATCAATTAATTTATCAACAAAAAACAGGCGACTTTCAAACATTTTCTGATGAATTAACACCTCTCCTTTAGCTTGTGTTGCTACAACTAAAATTACACTCAGTAAATCTGGAGTTAAACCTGGCCAAGGTGCATCACTTATTGTTAAGAAAGACCCATCAATAAATGTCTCTATCTGATAACCATCGTGTATTGGCACAAAAATATCATCACCTCTTTTTTCGAGAGTAATACCCAGTTTTCGGAAAGTATTAGGAACAACCCCTAAGTTCTCCCAACTAACATTCTTTATCGTAATTTCACTACGAGTAAGTGCAGCTAGTCCAATCCATGAGCCTATTTCAATCATATCAGGCAGAATACGATGATCACATCCTCCCAAAGACTCCACTCCATCAATTACCAACAAATTAGATCCTATACCTGAGATTTTAGCACCCATTACTACCAACATCTTACAAAGCTGCTGAATATATGGTTCACAAGCTGCATTATAAAGCGTCGTAACTCCTTTTGCCAAAACTGCTGCCATAATAATATTTGCAGTTCCTGTTACAGACGCCTCACTAAGCAAGATATAATCTCCCTTAAGCCCATTAAATGCCTCTACTCCATAAAAGCGATTTTTCTTATCATAATAAAAATCAGCACCCAACTTTATAAATCCCTCAAAATGGGTATCCAATCTACGTCTACCTATTTTATCACCTCCTGGCATAGGAATATACCCCTTACCAAAACGAGCAAGTAAAGGCCCTATAATCATAATAGAACCTCGAATACCTTTTCCATCGACCTTAAACTGATCACTCAACAGATAATCCAAATTTATATCATCCGCCTGAAAAATCATCTCCCCCTTAGCAACAGGAGTTACTTTTACACCTAATTTTTTAAGAATCCCAATAGATTTATTTACATCTATAATATCAGGAATATTAGATATTTTTACTTCATTAGGAGTAAGAAGCACTGCACAAAGCACCTGAAGTGCTTCATTTTTAGCCCCCTGAGCCTGAACACTTCCTTTCAAAGGAACTCCTCCATTTATTTTAAATGACGCCATATATGCTTATTATTTTTCATAAATTAGATTTCTTTCAATTTATAAAACAAAAAGCAACCGATAAACCAGATAAAATTACGACCTGATTAAAGGATGAATATACTCCCAATTATCGAGAAGCTATGATGAAAATAAATTATAAGAGATTAACTTGATTTAACAACAGCCCCCTATCTAGATCTATACGAATTATCAGACCTATTATTAGACTTATAGTTCGACTTATGCCTTTTAGTGTTATTATTTACATTTCGTTTTCTACTATTCAATAAAGTACTTGAATTAGTTAAATCTTTATGTGACTTTTTTAAATCTATTTTACCTTTACTAAGTTCTAATAGATGCTCAAAAATAACCCCATCTTCTACAGTATCTTTATTCCAATTAAGAAAGCACTTTTTCATATGATTAGCAATACTCATTATAAGAGCCTCCTTAACTTCTCCTTCTTCCCAACCTACAGCTACATCAATCATTCTAGAAATATTATTCCCATAAAATCGATATTTAGGGTGATTTTGAGGATAAGCCAAATGCTCTGGTGGCTTTGCTAAATCTGATTCATTGAGTTTAGGATAAGGTGATTCTATATCTAACTTAAAACGACTAATAACAAAAAGATGATCCCATAATTTATGTTGAAAATCAGGAATATCTCTTAAGTGAGGTTGCAAATTACCCATAACTCCAATAATAGCTTTAGCCATTTTAGTACGCTCTTCAGGGTCTTCGATAGACACTGCATGATCAACTATTTTCTGGATATGACGACCATACTCAGGTATGATTAACTTTTCTCTTTCGGTATTATACTGAATATCTTTTACTGCCATTTTAAACAGGGTATTAAACAAAAGAAAGAACCTATAAAGAAATAACCCCCTTTATAGATTTCCCTACTTTTTTATATTTATCAATTATGTGCTGCGGATTATCCATCCTTACTTTTATAGAATAACTAACGAATTTACCTGTCTTAGATTCTTTAGTTTCTACTACAGCTCCCATGTCATCAAAAATAGCTAATAATTTAGAAGATTGATCAGGATCTTTCGGTATAATAAATTTGTAAAGATATAAATTAGGCCACGTTGTAGATTCCTCTAACTTTTCTTTTAATTTCTTATAAAAGTCTTCTGTTTTATCAGACATAAGCTATTTCTATAATATTACTTCAGCACGAAAATAAGCATACTTTATCGATGTTTGATAGTAATATACGAAAAAAGAGACGTCTGAATAAAAAAGAATAGTACATGTACAAAATCCACAACAATAAAAAGCTAATAAATACTAATATAACAATAAAAAGGCATCATAACACCAAGTGATACCATGCCTAATTTCAGATTTTTAACAAGGAGGTAACAGCTATATAATCACTATTTCCTACCTCTTGCATAACAACTACTACTTATCGATAGAACCTAAAACCCTTTTCATAAATGCATTCAAAGCCTCTTTTTTAGATTGACCATTATCAATCATCTTCTTCACTTCCAATGCTCCATAAATATTTGAAATCAATTCACCAATTACATCCAACTCTTCATCTGAAATTGATGACACTTCAGTTAATGATTCTAAGGTCTCTACTGTTTCAATAAGGTAATCCTCATCATTCTCTTCTATAAAAATAGTTAAGTGTTTAATTACTGGTAACTGCATTTACTAATTCTTTTAGGTTATCAAATTTATTAGTTTGCACTTGCTTTACCAATACACCTTCTTTAAAAGCAGCAAAAGTTGGCAAGTTATCCACGTTAGCTAACTTTCTTGATTCTGGAAATTTCTCCGCATCTACAAGCACAAAAGGTACCTCTACATTTTCCGAAGCTAACTTCTTAAATTTAGGCTTCATTATTCGACAATTCCCACACCATGTAGCAGAATATTGCACTAATACAAGCTCATTTTGAGTTAAGATTTCATTTAGATTGTCATTTTCTAATTCTTGTAACATATTGTTTTAAATTTAAGAAAACACTTGCCGACCATCACAAATCAGCAAGTGTTTAAAATTATAAGCGGCTATACAATAACTGTATATTCGATTAATTTTCAGATAAATATTCAGCCACACCTTCACGATTAGCCTCCATAGCTTGTTTTCCTTCTTCCCAGTTAGCAGGACAAACCTCACCATGCTTTTGTACGTGAGTATAAGCATCAATCATTCTTAGGAATTCTGCTACATTTCTCCCTACTGGCATATGATTTACACCTTCATGAAAAACAGTTCCTTCTTCATCAATAAGATAAGTAGCTCTATAAGTTACATTATCACCTTCTACTGTTACCGTGTTTGTTTCCTCATTATAAACTTCGTTAACAATATCTAAAATCCCTAATTGACTTGATAAATTTCTATTTGAATCAGCTAATATTGGATAAGTAACTCCTTCAATTCCTCCATTATCTTTTGGAGTATTTAACCATGCAAAATGAACCTCTGGAGTATCACAAGAAGCTCCTATAACGATAGTATTTCTTTTTTCAAATTCCCCTAAAGCCTCTTGAAAAGCGTGAAGCTCAGTAGGACACACGAAAGTAAAATCTTTTGGGTACCAAAATAATATTACCTTCTTCCCTTGACTTTTTGCTTGATCTAATACATTGATTTTAAAAGTATCTCCCATGTCGTTCATGGCATCTACATTAAGATCTGGAAATTTTTTTCCTACTAATGACATTATTATAAATATTTTTAAATTAATTTATAGCAAATATAATCTTACATTTAACTTGTATCACAATCTTAATGATACAAATTAACTATACGCTGATAAGTATTACCTATGGTGAACCTTATCAGCGTATAGTTAATTTGTATCATTAAGAT